>CAYVSK010000096.1:4075-8569 GCA_964453635.1 uncultured Weeksellaceae bacterium
CGGATCGAAGGGATTCCCCAAGCGCCTTTATAGCGTAACGGACGTAGGCTTCCGTAAACCACCCGTTTTCCTGATAAACAGTGCGGGCAACCCGGTCCAGTTCAGCCGCATCGTCATTCGAAGGGAGGGAACGTCCTTCCCCCACAGCTCGCAAATCCTCACCGAGTTCGGCAAAAGCTTGCAAACGTTTGTCCAGTGTATTCGCCATTGAAAGATCGCTTCCAAAAACATCCCCGGACGGGGGATTGTTAAACATGAAGCCGAGATTTATCCCATTGAGGATCGAACAGGCATCCATTAAAGCAGTTCCGGGATGCTTATATTCGCAACCCGGAGCGAAATTACCAAAATTCAGGGCTTATGGCCATCATGATAACAGAGGAATGCATTAATTGCGGGGCTTGTGAGCCAGAGTGTCCAAACAACGCCATTTATGAAGGTGGTGAGCCCTGGCGTTTCTCTGATGGGACCTCCCTTTCGGGGGAAGTGAGTTCAGAGAACGGGAAGTTGGATGCGGAGCAGGAAAATGCAGCCCTCGACGACGATGTTTTTTATATCGTGCCCGATAAATGTACCGAATGTGTAGGATTCCACGATGAACCCCAATGCGCTGCTGTTTGTCCGGTGGATTGTTGTGTTGACGACCCGGAAAGGCGTGAATCCGAGGAAGATCTGCTCAAAAAGAAGGATGCCTTGCACATCGAATAAGGGAGGTGACCAAAGATCCCGGTCACCCTCAAAGCAGGCATTCATGAAACAGGCCGGGAAAAGCGTCTTCCGGCGCTGGACAATATGACCCGGTGCCAGGCCGTATGGGGAAATACAATTTTATGAGAAGATGGGTCCTGTTCATCGCGATCCCCCTACTCGGGTGGGGAGAGTCCTTAAGGGGTCAAGCTGACGCAGTGCCCATGGAGAAATTGGAGGATTCGCTCGTCGGAAAGATAGAAGCCCTCCATGCGGCGAAAAAAGATGGGACCAGAAAAAAGGCCCACCTGGCTTTTCGGGACCTGCTGAAAGAGACCCTTAAGAGGAAAGAAGCAGCCTTTTCCCACCCTTTTTCGGAATTGAGTCAAAAAATGGCCGTCCTTGGGACCGGTACGGATAAATTCCGCCTTTTTAACTGGAATCTCCCCAAGAACGACCTGACCCACGAATATTTCCTTTATATGCTCATTCGACGGCCAGACGGGAGCATCGACATCAAGCATGCACAGGATGGCTCCGTGGCAAAGGATAAGACAACGACCCGAAGGAGGAGCACAGATCGGGGGAAGAAAAGGGGACGGGAGCAGAAAGAGCGCCCGGACGGTCGCCCCATCGAATACGAACGACGAAAAGTGTCAAACTGGCCCGGTGCACTTTACTACGAGCTCATTCCCTTCGAAAATGCTCGCCATGGACGCACCGAATATATCCTCCTGGGATGGGACGGAAACGACAAAATGAGCAACAAGAAGCTGATCGATGTTCTGTCATTCGGCCGAAATGACGAGGTAAGATTCGGGTCCAACGTATTCACAGGAGAGGGGAAAACAAAAACGAGGGTCCTCTTTGAGTATACGGCCAAGGCTACCATGTCCCTTAAATATCAGGAAGACAAGGACCGGATCGTTTTCGATCACCTTTCTCCGAAGCAATCCAACCTGGAAGGGATGTACGAATATTACGGGCCGGACCTCAGCTTCGATGCCTATCAACATGAGGACGGGGCCTGGCACTTTGAGCGAGATGTAGAGGCAAAAATGGAGGACATGAAGCAAAGGAACTGGAATGACCCCAATGAATGAGGTCGACCCCGAAGCCTTTTCGAAGGATACCCTCTATCTTTGCCCATCCACAAAGCATAAAGCTTTCGCGACCGTATGCCGGGGTTCCCTGCGCAGGTCACATGAAACCGTATGAATTCCGTTCCCAGCTCCATAGAGCGCTCCTTTTTCCAAATGCTCAAGATCCTTCTTCTGAGTACCGCATTCATGACCCATCCTTTTCCAACACCCGCTCAGGGGAACATCAAGATCGTGGCCCGGGATACCACGGGATTCATCCTCTATTTGAACAACATTCCCCGGAACTCATCCCCGCAAAAGTCCGTAACCCTGAGCGGACTAAAAAAAGGCACCCACGAAGTGATCATCCGACTGAACGACAGTGCGGCTTCTCGCATCGAAAAAAGTCTCATGGTACGGGATGGAAAAGAACGGACCTTTGAACTGGACCCCCTTCCGGATCAGGGGTTCAACCTCAACCTCGTCGCTGAGATAGAGACCGATCCTGCCAAGTTGGACACGACAAATGACACGACATCCACGGATAGCGCCAAAATAGACACCATACCCGCTTATAAGGGACCTCGTGGATGTAGTGACCCCATTTCCGCGAACAAATTCTCCAGGATCATAGAGGACCTTCGCGAAAAGAATTTCGAGAAAAAGAAGATCCGAAGCGCCAAAAAAATGATCCGGTCCAAGTGTTTGTGGGCCGAACAGGTCCAGGGGATCATCAAACTCTTTGATTATGAGGATCACAAGCTCGATTTCTCCAAGTATGCGTACGAAATGGTCTATGACCGGGCCAATTACCTCGAGATCAAGAAAGAATTGGATTTCAGATCCAGCCGCGAGGAACTCGAACATTTCGTAAGAGAGCAATGAATCCCGAGCCGATCCTATCAACCCATGGGTGTTGACGCACTGATACGCCGTTTTTTCAAAAAACGGCTGAAACAGATCCAAAGGTTCAGGGAGAATCCCCTTGCCGTTCAGGAGGAAGTGTTCCATTACCTGATCCGGAAAGCCGCATCCACGGAATGGGGCCGACACCACGACTACCACTCCATCCGGTCGCTCACAGAATTCAAAGAACGGGTCCCCATTCAAGAATACCCCGACCTGGAACCTTGGATCGAAAGGATGATGAAGGGGGAAGAGAACATTTTGTGGCCAACCCCGGTCAAATGGTTCGCCCAATCATCCGGGACGACTTCCTCAAGGAGCAAGTTCATTCCCATGAGCAAAGAAGCGCTTCACCATTGCCACTACAAAGGGGGAAAGGACCTTCTTGCCCTTTACTACCAACAAAACCCAAAGAGCGGTCTATACCGGGGGAAAAGCCTCGTTCTGGGGGGGTCCTCCCAGCCCGTGGCTTACCGAAAGGATGCTTATGTCGGAGACCTGTCATCGATCATCGTCAAGAATCTACCATTCTGGGCGGAAATGAGGCGCGTACCCAAAAAGGATATCGCGCTGATGGGAGACTGGGAGGAAAAGATGGAAAAAATGGCCCAAAAAGCCGCTCGGGAAAAGGTCACCAATATGGCCGGCGTCCCTTCCTGGACCCTTGTCCTTCTGAAAAGGATCCTCGAGATCACCGGCAAGTCTAATATCCGGGAAGTATGGCCGGACCTGGAACTCTTCATGCATGGCGGCGTGAATTTTGCCCCCTACCGGGACAAATTCGAGACCCTTATCCCGTACGGGACCATGCATTATTACCAGAACTATAACGCATCGGAAGGCTTCTTCGGGATCCAGGACCGGAACAAATCCGATGACATGTTGCTGATGCTCGATTACGGGATCTATTTCGAATTCATGCCCATGGAGGAACTTGGGAACGACAACCCGAAGACCCTTTCCCTCAGGGAGGTTGAGACGGACACGAATTATGCTCCCGTCATTTCGACCAATGCAGGGTTGTGGCGCTATATGATCGGTGACACCATCCGCTTTACATCCCTCGCCCCTTACCGTATCCAGGTTTCCGGCCGTACGAAACACTTCATCAATACTTTCGGAGAGGAGTTGATCGTGGAGAACGCGATGAACGGCATTCAAAAAGCCTGTGAAAGAACAGGCGCCATTGTGGAGGAGTTCTCCGCAGCCCCCATATACATGGACACGGATTCCCAAGGGGCCCATGAATGGTTGGTGGAATTCGAACGAAAACCGGATGCCCCTGAAAGTTTCCGGGATGAGCTTGATGCTGCCCTGAAAGCGATCAACACGGACTACGAGGCCAAACGATCCTATGATCTCACCCTCCGAAAGCCTGTTCTGAATGTCTTGCCAAAAGGAAGTTTTTACGAGTGGATGCGCCAAAGAGGAAAACTGGGAGGCCAGAACAAAGTCCCTAAACTCTCCAATGACCGCGGCTACATCGAAGATATCCTGGCCTTCCAAACCCCGGAAAAAGTGGTATCATGATCCGCTTCTGTTCGAGCCTCTTCCTCCTTTTGCTTCCGGTGGCTCCAACGGGGGACTGGACAGCGCTACACTTCATCGACACAGCACCCCGTACCATCACCGTCGACAACCTGAGCAAACTCTATGCCGTTCATGAACACGAGATCCGCAAATATGATGCGAACGGGGAATTGCTCAACAGTTACAGCAACAAGACCCTTGGGGACATTTCCCTTTTGAGTGTTAGCCGGGCTTTGAAACCATTGGTCTTTTACAAGGACCTCGGTGCCCTTGTCATCCTTGATAAGAC
>CAYVSK010000097.1:0-8513 GCA_964453635.1 uncultured Weeksellaceae bacterium
CCTTGTATTCAATGAACTCACCCGGTGGGACACGGCAAGAGCCTTTCTGATGGAAAGATTGGATCACTGTGCTCAACCCAGCCGGATAAAAGACAGCCTTCGATCCCTGGTGAGGGAACGATATCACGGGGATACCCAACCCGACCTCAAAAGTGTAAAAACCGCCCGGACCCTTTCCTCCATTTTTCCCGGAGCAGGACAGGCATATGCCGGTTTTTTCTGGGATGGGGTGACAAATCTGACCCTTCAAGCCGCCTCCCTTGCATTTGGCGTTTACGCCATTCTCAACCAACACTATATCACGGCTGTTGTGTTGGGAGGGTCGGGTTTTCAAAGTTTTTTCACCGGTGGGCTCAGGCATGTGGAATACCTGGTCGAAAAAAAGAATCACAAATTGAAACGGACCTATAACGAAAGCCTACGGAAGATGATCCTGAAGATCGAGAGAATTTGCAGGGAATAAACCTTAATAATTCTTCCTGAACGGTTCTTCAAAGGACCATCATAGCATAATAGAGAGATTCAGGCCCTTCTTACAGGATAGGAAATTTCGCTCCTTTACAGGATAAGATTCCACTCTTCCTCCGGATAATGAAAAATCCCCTTTATCGTCAGAAGAGGAAGAGGTCCAGGAACATCTCAGAAAAAGCCTTTGGCCGGTCGTTCCATGGTCTTGAGGTCCTCTTCGTTCTTGAAAAGGGAGCCTGCGTAGGGTGGGTGTTCCTGGTCCAGGTCCACCTGTTCGAGCTCATCCGCGGATATGCCCCCGATCGATAAGAGTTTCAGCCAGTCGATCAGCTCGCTGGTGGAGGGGCTCTTTTTAAGGTCCCTTCGTTGACGGAGCTTATAGAAGAGGTCCATGGCGCGCTGCAGGAGTTTTTCTTCCAGGTCCGGGAAGTGGACGTTCACGATCGACTTCATGGTCTCCCGGTCGGGAAAAGCGATGTAGTGGAAGAAGCAGCGGCGGAGAAAGGCGTCGGGCAGTTCTTTCTCGTTGTTGCTGGTGATGATGACGATCGGTCGGTGTTTGGCCCGAACGGTCCGGTTCAGTTCGTAACAGAAGAATTCCATCTTGTCCAGCTCCAACAGCAGGTCGTTGGGGAATTCGATATCGGCCTTGTCGATCTCATCGATGAGCAGGACCATCTGTTCATCGGCCTCGAAGGCCTCCCAAAGCTTGCCCTTGTTGATGTAGTTGGCGATATCATGGACTTTATCGCTTCCCAATTGGGAATCGCGCAGGCGGGATACGGCATCGTACTCGTACAAGCCCTGCTGGGCAGTGGTCGTTGACTTGATGTGCCAGGTGATAATGGGTTTCTGGAGGGCTTCTGCGACCTCGTGCGCCAAAAGGGTCTTACCCGTGCCCGGTTCACCCTTCACCAGCAGGGGTTTTTGGAGTTCAACGGCAGCATTGACAGCCACCTGAAGATCCTTTCCCGCGATATAGTTCTCTGTTCCCTTAAATTTCACGAGCATCCGGTTTTGATACGGGGCGCAAAAATATCAGGATCGCTTGAGGAAATAACAAAGGGATCTCCCCCGAAAATTCGCCACAATTAATCGGTCGCTGTTGAGAAGGATCGCCGTGGGGTAGTCGATCCCCTTGCGAAGGGTCTGCAATAATTCGCCGTTGTGATCGTAGATCAATACCCTGTCGTTCTCCTGATCCGCCACGGCAATATACTTTCGCGATACATCCAGGCCGGAAGCTACTTTTATGGAGTCATTCCATCCGATACCCAGAAGTGGTCGTCAACCTGAACCAGGCCAATGGGCTTCCCCTTGTCGAGATCGACCGTTTTTTCGAAGCGCCATTTTTCCTCTTGTTGGCAAGCCAAAAACGGCAAAAAAAGGGATATGATCACAAAACGGATCCGCATAAGCACTAAAAGATCAGGATCCTCGTCCCGAGCGTGTACATGAATTCGGTCTGCATACCCTCCGGCACTTCTTCGATCAAAGGATACTGCACACCCGTTTCCAGAAGCACCCGTTTGCCGGCAATGAACTGCACGCCGGGTGAAAGAAAAAGGGTGTTCTGATCGCTGTCCAACCCGTAATTGCCGTTCAGCTCGAGGTATGTATTCAATTGTTTGGGGGGCCATTGCTGGGGGAGGAGCGGGAGCCCAAAAGCCAGATCGTACGTGAAAGTCTCCGTGGCGGTGCTGGAGGTGATGTTGTAGCCCAATTCCGTATATAGGCCGTATTCTGTGGTCACAAATCCCGAAACGAAACCGATCCGTGTCTGATATTCGCCTGAACCCAATGGTGGGGGTTCAGCGGTATTTCCGGTAGGAAAGGTCTCCTGGATCTTTACCAGCCCCCTCAATGTTTTTCCTTCCCAGTCTTTTTGGAACACTTCGTGTTTAAAGAAGGCCGCTATATCGCCCAAACCGGATCGGGCGGGAACCTCATCTTGTTCAGGATCCTTCCGTACATAAGGGAAAATGCCTCCGACCTGCAAATCTTGGTTTATGTTGTACGGAACCGCAACGGGGTGCACATAAGCAGAGGCATTCTCCTTTGCAATATACTTACCGAAAGTCCGGAGCCCCCTGCCTTCCAGTCCCAGCATAACGGGTGTGCCCGTAAAGATAGGAGGCCCCTGGGCAAACAGGGTACAGGAGAAAAGGACGAACAGCCCTGAAAGGGTGATCTGACGGGGTTTATTCCTCACCTGGCTTCGTTTTTTCAAAAGGATCCTCCGAGAAGGTGACCTTCCGGGCCGTGAACCCCGCCTCTTCCACGATCTTATTCAGCTTTTCTTTGCTGGTCTTTCGGTTAGCGGGAACATTGAAGGTGGCATAACCCTTATCGATATCAATAGACACGTCTTTTTGCCCTTCAATGTTTTTTAATTTTTTCTCCAACCCATAGGCGCAGAAGGGGCAGGCAAGCCCGTCCACCTCCACTTTCACATACGCCCGGTTGTCTGTTTGGGGCTTGTCCTGTCCGTAGGCGAACGTAAAGGCCGTTGCCAACATGAATAGGATGATGCTCTTTTTCATCATGATCCTTTTCCATTTTTTCAGCTTTAAATGAGCCGGTCGATGACGTCTTTGGTCAGGGCCCCGGGCAACATAGCTCAGGATTTAACTTGCACAACAACTCAATTCCCCCACATCTTTCTTGAACGTAATGGCCGCCAGTTTGATGCCTTCCGAGAGGGTCAGATACGGGTGGAAACTTTCCGCCAGTTCGGCCACAGGGATGCCATACTTGATGGCAAGGCTGGCTTGCATGGCCAATTCGCCCCCCTCGGGAGCAACGATCCTTGCCCCGATCAGCTTGTCGGTCTCAGGGTTGCGGATGAGCTTGATAAAACCCCGGGTATCCAAGGCTGCGGCCGATCGGGGTACTTCGCTTAAGGGAATGGTACTCACTTCAAAGGGAATGCCCTTTACTTCGGCTTCCTGTTCATCCATTCCCGCACCCGCTACCTGTGGATCGGTGAACACCACCCAGGGCAGACCGGTATAATCCACCTCCCTATCTTCTCCACCCAAGGCATTGCGGACAGCGATCTTGGCCTCTTTAGCCGCCGTATATACGAATGCGGGCGTGTTGGTGCAATCCCCGGCTGCGGAGATATGTGGCAAAGAGGTTCGCATCTGCCCGTTGACTTTGATAAAGCCCTTTTCCTCCGTTTCCAGGCCGATCTTTTCCACCCCGAGCTTGCCGGTATTGGGGCGAGTGCCGGTAGCCACCACGATATTGCCGGGTTCCTTGAATTCAAAAGGCTCACCGTTTTTGGCATGCTTCCCTTTGATCAGGATCGCCTCCCCTTGCCTTTCAACCTTATTGATCCGGTAATTCGGATAGAATTCAATGCCCTCGCTTTTCAGGTGTTTTTCCAGTTCTTCACTGATATCGGGGGTTTGCGTACGCAATACCCGGTCGGTGAATTCCAGGATCCGCACCTTCACACCCAAGCGGTTATAGGCCACGGCGATCTCCAGTCCGATGTAACCGGCCCCCAATATGGTAAGGCTTTTCGGCTTTTTCTCCCGATCGAACAGGGAAGCATTGGTCAGATAGTCTACTTCTTCAAGTCCTTCGATCTGCGGGATGTTGGTGGTGGATCCGGTGGCGATCAGGAACTTTTCCGCGGAATACTCCTTGTCATTCACAACCACCGTATGCTCATTTTTAAAAGTGGCCCAGCCTTCGAGGATGGTCAGCCCTTCGATCCCATCGGCTACATCCAGGTATTTTTTCTGCTGCATCTCCTTCACGAGGGTTTTCTTTTGCCGGATAATGGCCCCGAAATCCACTTCGGGTGGGTTGGGTTTGATCCCCGGAAAGGGTGAAACGGAAGCATGATGAACACTTTCGGCGGCCCGGATGAGGTTTTTGGAGGGAACACATCCTACATTGACGCAGGTTCCCCCCATGGGAAGTCCTCCGTTGATGAGTAAGGTTTTTTTGCCCAATTCGCTGGCATGGGTTGCTGCTGAAAAGGCTGCAGAACCACCCCCGATTATAATGAGATCGTACTGGTAGTTCCCGCTGCTTTCTTCGAGGTCGCCTGTTGTCTTTTCCTTTGCAGGGGTGGCATCATTTTCACCTGTTACCTTATAGTTGCCCGTGGCATCGATCGTTGCAATGATCTCGTCCTTTGAGATCTTATCGGGATCGAAAACGAAACGGCCTTTTCCGTCGGAATAGCTGACCTCTTGATCCACGATCCCCTTTTTGTCCGCAACTTTTTTCTCGATACCGGTGGCACAATGATCGCAGGTCATCCCGGTGATCTCCAGTTCAACGGTTTCCTGTTTCCCGGCTGGATCCTTGTCCTGCTCTCCGAATAACTTTTTAAATACGCTCATCTACCTTGTGTTTATGGGGTTTCACCCTTTACTTTTTTGTTCGTTACCTTATATCCGGTTTCCTTTTCCAGCACCCTGGCGAGTTTGTCGATGGAGGTCTTTGACCTGTCGAACTTTACGGTAGCCATTTCCTTTTTATAAGAGGAACCGGCCTCTACCACGCCCGCATTGCCGTTCAATACCTGGTCCACGTGCCGTTCGCAACCCGTACAGGTCATGCCCTCAATGCTTAGGCTGCCCCTGGCCACATCCTTTTCATCGACGACAATGGTCTTGTTGGCAGCAGCATTGGTGAAAAAGATCCCTGAATAATAGGGAAAGGCCATGGATACAGCCGCAAAAACGGTGATCCCAACGAGATACCCTTTGGTTTGGTACCATTTGGGCTTGTCATCGATCGCGCATCCGCAATCATCCGCTGTTGCAGGCTTAAAGTGGGCATACCAGGCGTAGCCTATGGCTATGACCGCCAACCCGATCAACCAGGGCCGTAAGGGCTCCATCCATGATAAACTGGAGGATATGCCTCCAATGCCTGCAACGGCTGCTATGACCGGCGGAATACAGCAGGACGAGGCTGCCAGGGCTGCAAAAATGCCTGTGGTCGCAACTCCTTTTCCGGTTCCTTTTTTCTTATTGGATTTTGAATTTTCAGTGCTCATAATGGTTGACTTTTTGAAGGGGAGGAGTGATCGAGAATGTGTTTGAAGAATGGTCGGAGTATGGTCAGATGCTCTTTTTCGAGCGAATAGAAAATGGTTTGCCCTATCCTCCTCCTTTCAATGATGTTTCCATCCTTCAGTTTTCTCAAGTGTTGTGAAACGGCCGGGATGCTCATCCCCAGAATATCCGACAAGTCACAGGGACAAAGTTCTTTTTCTTCTTCCAACAGGAACAGGATCTTCAATCTCACTTCATTTCCTGCAAGGGCCAACAAGCTGCTTAATTGGCCAAATGCTTTCTCGTTGGCTTGCAATGTTTCCCGGCAACCCTCTATTTGAGCCTGGTCGGCAAACACCCGGACACACGATCGGTCATTGCTCATATCTGTGCTGTTTTGTTGGTTGGAACATAGCAAAAATACAAATTGTTTTCTTATTTAAGCAAAAGGTTAATTATTTGTGATCCCTTGTCAGGATCATGGCATTATTCCCTATTGGTGAAGGACCGGCACTTGCTTTCTCCTGGTGAGAACAAGCATGGTGATGTGCTTAAAGGACTTTTCCCAAGTCCGGGACTTTGAAAATTGTCGATCATCCTCATGTTTTTAAGGTATAGGCGCACATTCATGGTTCCCTCTGTTGATCGTTTTGAGTAGAAAACATTATTAATGCTTGTTTTCTGTACGAAACAATAATTATATTTGTTTTTTACAGAAAACAAAAATGGAAAGACTGAAAAAACTTTCTCAAAAGAAAAAGGAAGGCGTGAACAAAACCTTCAAGCGCTTTCTATTCCATCATATCGACTGGTCGGCGCCGTTGAATGTGATCACAGGGCACAGAGGAGCGGGAAAGACGACCCTGTTGTTACAGGGGATGGAAAAGTTCGGGTCAAAAGCCATCTATCTTAGTCTGGACGATATCTATTTCGAAGCCAACCGTCTTATCCATTTGATCGATGACCTTTACGAGGACGGCTATAGAGGCTTTTTTCTCGATGAGGTACATCGGTATCGGTTTTGGTCTAAAGACCTGAAGAATGCTTATGACAATTATGCCGACATCCGGATATTCGCCACTGGGTCTTCCTTACTGGAGCTTTCAAAAGGACAGGCCGACCTTTCCAGAAGGGCGGTCGTTCATCACCTTCCAGGTTTATCGTTCCGGGAGTTCATCAACCTGCGTTTCGATCGAACGATCCCATCATTTTCCCTCGAGACAATTCTCAATGAACATCAGGAGCTAAGTGCTGATATCCGGGATAAAGTCCCCATCGAACAAGCTTTTCAAAACTATCTACGCTATGGTTATTACCCTTTCTTTATAGAGGGAAAGGAAAGCTATGATCAGAAGCTAAAGGCCACGACCCATCTTGTTCTCGACATCGATATTCCCGAAGCCGGGGATCTTACGCACACCACCCTCCGGAATATGAAAAAGTTGCTGTACATCATCAGTCATTCTGTTCCTTTTAAACCCAATATCACCAAGATCGCTGACAAAATGGGAATTTCGAGGAATTCCGTTTTGCGGATGCTCGATCTTCTCGATAAAGCGCGGATCATTTTCCTCCTCAGGAATGAGACAAAAGGGGTTTCTTATCTTCAAAAGCCCGAAAAGATCTACTTGCAAAACCCCAATTTGCTCTGGATCCTGGCTGAAGGACCTCCGGAAAAAGGAAATCTCAGGGAAACCTTTTTTCTGGATCAGTTCGAAGCCTATCATACCATCACCTATTCCAAATGGGCGGATCTCATGGTGGATCATGCCTTTACTTTTGAGGTCGGAGGTCCTAACAAAACAGATGAGCAGATCAGGGGACTCCCCCATGCCTATATCGCTGCAGATGGAATAGAGGGTGGAGCAGGGAACAGGATCCCACTGTGGCTGTTCGGATTTTTGTTTTGATGGAAAAAAGAAGTCCTAAAAAAAGAATGATCGATCTCGGTGGACCAACAGGAGGGTCCTGTTAAAATCCATCCAACAATCGAATAAAACAAGCTCCAGGATTTTAAATAGGTAAAGAACAAATGCGTGGATTATTCCCTGCAAGGAGAAGACCAGTTGATCGAGTACTTGAAAAAGGGGAATCATCGGGCGTTCAAAGAACTGGTTGAACGGAACCAGGATGCCGTCGCTCGTGGGATCGAAGGGATCCTGGGGGAATGTCCGCAAGCGGAGGATGTTGGACAAGAAGTCTTCATCAAGCTATACCGGGTCCTCCGGAATGATCAGTTTAAAAAAGGGTCGAAATTGGAGACTTATTTGACTCGCATAGCCATTAACTACTTTCGGCTTGAAGCCGAAAGATCTGACGTTGGCTGAAGCCAACTTAAAGCCCCATGTATTTTTTGCTCAACCAAAAAGTACCAAAACCTCAAGGAAGATCGACTCCCCTTGCGAGGACCCCTTAAGACCCCTTATCACATGACCTCCTACCATACCTCCTCCTCCTTGCTCCCCCGAATGCACACGGACATTTCCGTCAAAGGCCCGGACCGCTATTGGATCATCGATGCCAAGTATTACAAGGATGCCTTGGAGGCGCCTTATAGGAGCGAGGAAAACAAGATCCATTCAAAGAACCTCTATCAGCTCTTCACTTACCTGAAGAACGCGGAAACGCGCAATGAAACCGATACCCCGATCCTGCCGATGATCACAAATGGTGAACGGGGATGTGGCCTTCCGAAAGGGCCGCGACCGCTTCGGCCAGAAAACTTCGGTGGCATTCCCCGGGATCCCTTTCGTAACAGGTCAAAGCGATCCGTTCGTTGCGATCCAGAAGGGACAGGATGTAAGTTTGGGTTTCCCGGGTATGCTTCAGGGTCGTTTGCTGATAATCGGCGAAGAGCCTTTGGCGGTCCGCCGGGGTTTTGATGGCCTTCCTTTTTTCCTTGGGAATGCCGACCTCCGGAAGGTGGATGTAGTCGATGTTCGCGATGCTGCCACACCTTTCGAGGTGCTTCTTGCTGAATCCGAATTTTCGGCTGTAAGGGGCCTCGCGGACATCCACCAA
>CAYVSK010000098.1:0-8498 GCA_964453635.1 uncultured Weeksellaceae bacterium
GCGCACAGAATAAGCACGCGAAAGGACGGGCCCTCGATCTCATACCTTTGTGTGTTATTCCAGAGCCACCCTGAGTGGCTTCTCCATTTATGACAGGAAAAGGTATTCTCAGCTCGGGGCTGATCAGCATCCTCCCCCTCCTGCCCGCGATATGCCTGGGACAACACAGCATCGGGGGCATCGTACGGGACAATGAAGAACAGCGACCTTTGTCAGGTGTGCATGTCCAGGGCGATGGACAGGTGGATAGCACAGACCAAAAAGGACGATTCCGTCTGGAATTGAAAAGAACACCGGATTCCCTGGTGATCCGAAAGATCGGGTTCCAGTCCCGAACCCTTCCCATCGACCCATCCGATACCCTGATACGGGTCGAGCTGGCCCCCTTGGAACATCACCTCCAGGAGGTCGTGGTGACCGGCATAACACCATTCGGGTCCTTAAAAGAGAGCAGTGCTTCGATCACCCGGCTCAACAAAAGAAGCTTTCAGACACTCGACGACCCGGTCCCTACCCGTGCACTTGACCAGGTACCAGGCGTTTTTGCCCACCGTGGAACCTACACCACCAACCGGATCAGCATTCGGGGTACCGGTGCCCGTTCCCCCTATTCCACCCGCAAGATCAAAGCCTATTACGGCGGAATACCGATCACCTCGGGGGAAGGGGTCAGCACCCTCGAGGACATCGACCCTTCTCTCCTTGACCACGCCGACGTGATCCGGGGACCGGCCACCATATACGGGGCCAATCTTGGCGGGGTCATCCACCTCGAACCGGACCGGAACCAACCCCTTGGCTGGCATTTTGGAACGACGACCGAGGGCGGTTCCTTTGGATACAAAAGGGCCTCCTCCATGGTCTCCAAAGGAGGTCAGAAAGGCAACTTTAAACTGCGCTACAGCCGTTCCCATAGCGACGGATACCGAGAGAACAACCGGTTCGATGAACACAACATAGCCGCTACTGCCCGATTCGATCCCGACCCCGGCAATACGATCGACATTACGGCTTTATATACGGATGTCCGGGCCTTTATCCCCAGCTCGCTCGACAGCGCCACTTACTACGAATCCCCTGAAAAGGCGGCGAAAAGCTGGGGTGATGCGGAAGGATACGAGGATTACCAAAAGGCCATGCTGGGACTTTCTCATATGCACATCTTCAGCAACCAATTCCGAAGCCGGATGAGCCTCTTTTTCTCTGGACGCGACAACTTTGAACCCCGACCTTTCAACCTCCTCGAAGAGAAAAAAAGGGCCGCCGGTGTTCGGGGGCTTTTGACCTGGGACGGCAGGGATTCCTCCGACCTCCGCATCACCCTTGGCACCGAGATCTACAACGGCCGCTACCGAAGAACGATCTCCGATCATCGAACAGGGGAACCCGACTCGACCCTGAACCGCGATCAACAGCACCGGCGGTACACGAACATCTTTCTGACCGGAAAAACGGAACTATTCCCCGGCCTTCTTGTTTCGGCTGGGGTGAATCACAACCGGACCGGTTATGACCTCAAGGATCGTTATGCAAGGGACTCCGTGGACCGGAGTGGACAAAAGCGCTTCGAAGGGATCCTATCCCCCCGTTTTAGCCTTATTCTCCAGGCGGGAGACCACTTGAAGATCCGGGGGACTTTCGCTCATGGATTTTCCCCACCCTCCGTAAGAGAGACCGTACGGCCTGAAGGGGGACCGGTCAGCGATATCCGGCCATCCATGGGCAAGACTGTGGAGAACAGCATCCGGGGATCCTTTCCCGGGAGCCGGCTAAGCTTCGAGAGCACGATCTATTTCATGCGGATCGAGGATAGACTCGTGGCCCGGCGGACCGGACCGGATGAATACATCGGCGTGAACGCTGGCCTTACCCGCCATTACGGATGGGAGTTCAGGGGAAAGAAACGGTTCTTCGGAAACGATAAAGGAATCCCCCGAATGAGCCTGAGCGCGACGCTAACGGCCACCAGGGATCGATTCGTCGATTTCAAGGACCAAGGGATCGTTCACGATGGCAACCGGATACCGGGACTGCCCGGTGTAAAGTCAAAACTTTCTCTCCGGGTGGGGAAGGACAAGGGATTCTCCGGACGGATCGGGTCCCGTTTTGTCGGCGAAATGGCTTTGGATGATGAGAATTCCGGAAAAACGGCTCCCTACCACATCCTGAACACCCGGGTCCGGTACAGCAAAGAACTGGATGAGACTTTTCGCCTGACCGCCTTCGGCGGGATCCGGAACATCCTGAACACCCATTACCCCGCCATGGTCCTGATCAATGCCCCTTCTTTCGGGGGAGCACCTCCCCGCCCCTACTATCCCGGCAGACCCAGACACTTCAGGATCGGCCTCCGGATCCAAAGATAAAGCGGCCTTCAAAGGGGTTGGTACAGCCCATATATCCACTTGTTCCCCGCTCGGCTGCACAATCTGATGTCCCGTAAACGTACCCGTTCCTTCTCCTTGTTCCAGAAATGGATCTTCACGGTAAGGTCGTCCAGGGTAGCTTTTTCCTTTACCCAGGTCGACAACCGAAAAGCCACATGGACCGGATGCCATCCCGGCTTATCCGGGACCTGCTGCCGGACAGCCCCTCCCCTCCAGAGCACTTTCTCCCCATTTTTCCAAAGCTCCAATACCAAAACCCCACCTGGAACAACACCTTCTTCCGGTACATATACAAAACAATCCCCTCCGACCACACGATGGACGCCTGGCAACCAATCACCACCGCCACCAAGATCGGAGCCGGGACCCCATTCTTTCCCGGCCTCGATCGTCCTTTCATTTTCCGGCCGAGGGACCGACCCCGAAAGCCCTTTCTCCTTTTTCCCTTCATCCCCTTTTGTTCCAGCTTCGACCAATTCCCCCTGCGGACCTTCAAGATTCAAACAACGCTCGTCCCAGGAAAAATTCTTTTCCCTGGCATCCCTGCTCAAAAGGAAAATATCGTGGGTGAATCCCTGCGCCCGTTTCACGATAAAAGGATAAAGATCCCGGCAGATCCGGACCATTTTCGGGTCCATCCCGGCGATCAGGACCTGCTCCTTGTCTTTCCGCATGAGCATTTTCCGAAGATCCAGCGGGGTCAGGTCACGGCGAAAAATGTTCTCGTACTGAAAGGCCACATCCTTCACTTGGGACTGCAAAGCGATATAGCGGGGCCGTTTATTGATGACAATGGCCAGGTTTTTTCCGTATTTCTGCTTCGCCTCAGCCGCATTCTCCACGATCCTTTCAAAGGGCTGCTCATAAAAAAGGTCGTAATGGCGACGGACCCTTACCGTCCCGTCTATGCCTATGAGGAGGGCCAACAGGGTCATCCCCGTCCGGACCTTCGGTAAGAGCTCCCCGAAGGAGAAAAGCCCCAGCAAAAGAAAGGGAAAACCGAAGAGAAGCACCTTATGCTGGAGAACGGGACCAACCACCCGGGAATAGATCCACCCCACCAGGAGCGGTATTGCCCACCAGATCAAAGCAAGGGAGCGACGAGAAAGGTCTTGATCATTCCTCTGCCCCCTCCCCGTTCGAAATACAGAAAGGCCTGCAAGAACAATTACGAAGCCCATGACCCAGGGGGAATGGGCAAAACCATAAGAAAGATGCCGCAACAGAAAATCCACACCGGGTGGATCCATCCAATTCAGGTCCCCGATCATCATCTGTTGATAGAAAGCCGGGAGATATGGGACAAAAAGGAGGACGGCCACGCCATTCCAGACCATGTAACGGTTTAGGGCTCGCCCCCGCAAGAAGAACAAGCCGGATACTCCGACCACAAAAGCCATGAGCATGGAAAAATAGTGGGTGTAAGCGCAAAGGGCCGCTGACAGGATATACCCAATAGCGGTCCAATGGCCCACCGCCCCCCGATCCACGATCCGCATCCAAAAAATGACCAGGAGCAAGGTGAAGAGGAGGCCAAAAGCATAAGGTCTGGCAAGTTGACCATGCATGACCGGGAATTGCAAAACCGCCATAAAAGCCGACGACACCAAGCCCGTAGCGGATCCGAACCATTGCCGGCCGATCCACCAGGTCATGGGCACGGCCAGAACACTGGCCAGGATGAAAGGAAGTTTGACCACCCATGGGGTGAAGCCGAATAGCCCCGTCCAGCCATAAAGAAAAAGCTGCACAAGAGGCGGATGGGCATCCGGTAAAATACCCTTTTCGAACAAATGCCCGAGCGATTCGAAACGGGTGCGCGAAAGGGCACTGAGCTCATCGTGCATGTAGGGCAAGGCAAAAAGGTCCCAACATCGCATGACCAGTGCAATAAGGATCAATAAGGCCAGCAGGGAACGATCGTATATAAAGCCCCTTGTTGGATTCGTCATTGCTTTGGCGTCCTGGATATCAGAAACAGAATTAAGATCCCGGGAATGAACCCCATTTGGATCCGGCCATTTGTTCGCATACGGGTATATCGCTCAGTAATCGGGCCACAGGCCTCAACAAAAAACCCCAATTTTGAAGGTGAAGGGAGCAATTTTAAGGGACATTTCCAGCTTTAAAAAGCTTCCCGGGAAGGATAAGTCAAGGGCAAACCGATGTTCGGACCCGGAACCAGTTTTCTGATTTTTTATCCCCAATGGGTTTCATTATATTTCAGTTTCAATACAACGACCCCATGCACATACGTCACCTTATGATCATAGCCCTCCTCACGTCTTTTGGGCTTCAACGGGCGAATGCCCAGGAAACGGTCTCCTTCGACGAACGCTACTACAACAGCCTGGAATGGCGAGGGATCGGACCATACAGAGGTGGTCGCTCAGCAGCCGTAACTGGGGTTCCGGGAAAGCCCAATTTGGGCTATTTTGGAGCCACGGGCGGGGGTGTTTGGAAAACGACCGATGGCGGATCGAAATGGACCAACATCTCCGACGGATATTTTGGCGGTTCGATCGGGGCCGTGGCGGTCTCCACCCACGATCCCAACGTGATCTACGTGGGTGAAGGGGAAGTGACCGTGCGGGGGAACGTTTCCTCCGGCGACGGGATCTGGAAATCCACGGATGCCGGCGACACCTGGGAATACATGGGGCTCCCTGAGTCCCGACACATCCCACGGATCCAGATCCATCCCCGGAACCCCGATATCGTTTACGCAGCGGTCCTGGGTGACATTTACAAAGCCACGAAAAAAAGAGGTGTTTACAAGTCCACAGACGGAGGAAAGACCTGGGAAAAGATCCTTTACGTAAACGAGAACGCTGGTGCCTTCGAGGTCCAATTGGACCCGAACAACCCCCGCATTGTCTACGCAAGTACCTGGCGTTTCAGGCGGACCCCGTACGGATTCTCCAGTGGTGGCGAAGGCTCCGCCCTTTGGAAGAGCAAGGATTCCGGTGAGAACTGGGAACGGATCGATGACAATAAAGGCATGCCCGATAAACCCCATGGGGTTATGGGGATAACGGTCTCTGCGGCCAATTCCGACCGACTCTATGCCATGATCGAAGCCCCTAAAGGTGGTGTTTATCGCTCCAGCGATCAGGGTAAGACCTGGCGGCGGGTAAACAAGGACCGCGCCCTCCGCCAGCGGGCTTGGTACTACTCCAGGATCTATGCGGACCCGAAGGACGAGGACAAGGTCTACGTCATGAACGTTGCTTATCACAAGTCCAAGGATGGTGGTGAATCCTTTGAAAAAGCCTATGCCCCTCATGGGGACCATCACGACCTCTGGATCGACCCGGAGGACCCCGATCACCTGATCATAGCTGATGATGGGGGCGCTCAGGTGAGTTTCGACGGGGGCGAGAACTGGTCCACCTACATGAACCAGAACACAGCCCAGTTCTACCGGGTGACGACCGACGAACATTTCCCCTATCGGATCTACGGCGCCCAGCAGGACAACTCCACCGTTCGGATCCTCCACCGCTCGGACGGGGGATCGATCGACCGCGACGACTGGGAAGCAACAGCCGGCGGAGAAAGTGCCCATATCGCAGTGGACCCCGAGAACAACGACATCGTTTACGGCGGTAGCTACGGGGGGCTCCTCATCCGAAAGGACCACGAACGAGAACAGACCCGCGCGATCAACGTTTGGCCGGAGAATCCGATGGGGCACGGGGTCCGGGACATGAAGTATCGTTTCCAGTGGAACTTTCCACTTTTCTTTTCGCCGCACAATCCAGACAAACTGTATGCAGCATCCAACCATCTGCATGTTACCACCAACGAAGGTCAGTCCTGGAAAGTGATCAGCCCGGACCTCACGCGGGATGACAGCAGCAAACAAGTACCGACCGGTGGGCCCATTACCAAGGACAATACCGGGGTGGAGTACTACTGCACCATCTACGCGGCCAAAGAATCGCCCCATGAAGAAGGGGTCATCTGGACCGGCTCCGACGACGGGCTTGTTCATATTACCCGAGACGGAGGCGAAAACTGGGAGGACATCACGCCGGATGCCATGCCAAAATGGGCCATGGTCAACAGCATGGAGTTGAGCCCCCATCAAAAGGGAAAGGCCTACCTGGCCGCTACGCTCTACCGGCAAGGGGATTACACGCCTTACCTCTACAAGACCGAGAATTACGGACAAAGTTGGACCCGGATCACGGATGGGATCGAGGACGGGGATTTTACCCGTGTGGTCCGGGAAGACCCGAACAGGGAGGGGTTGCTGTACTGCGGCACAGAATATGGGATCTACATCTCTTTCGACGACGGCAGCTCCTGGAAGCCTTTTCAATTGAACCTCCCTGAGGTCCCTATAACGGATCTCAAGGTCAAAAAAAAGAACCTTATAGCGGCCACTCAAGGCCGTGGCTTTTGGCTTATCGATGACCTTACACCCCTCCATCAGCTCAAAAATGATATCACCGAAAAAGAGGCGCACCTCTATCAACCCAAGCCAAGTTACCGCATGGGAGGCTCAGGGAGCCAAAACCCACCGGATGCTGGCCAGAACCATCCCAATGGAGTGATCCTGAACTACCACCTGGCCGAAGCCCCCGATTCTAACGAAGCGGTCCGGATCGCGATCCTGGAGGAGGACGGTGATACCATCCGGACCTTCAGCAACCAAGCCGAAAAGAAGCGGAACAAGTTGCAACCGGAGCCCACGGACAGCACGAACCGTTTCATATGGAATATGCATTATCCACCGGCTGAAAAGTTCGAAGGCATGGTGCTGTGGTGGGCATCCATCCAGGGTCCCAAAGCGGTTCCCGGCTCTTACGAAGCGCATCTGATCACGCCGGCGGACACGAGTCGGACCCCCTTCGAGATCCTCCCGGACCCCCGGGTTAAGACCGAGCAAAAGGACTGGCAGGCGCAATTCGAGTTTATTCGGACCATCAATGAAAAGCTCACGGAAGTCCACCGGGCCATCAAAGACATTCGGGCCATCCGCGAACAAGTCCGAGCGGTCAAAGCGAAGGTCAAAGGCGATTCCATTGAAGAACGGGTCCACCGACGGGCTGATTCGATCATCCAACGGATCAGTACCATCGAAAAAGCCCTCTATCAGACTCGGAATCAAAGTCCACAGGACCCGCTCAATTACCCGATCCGACTGAACAACAAACTCGCCCACCTCTCGACCCTGACCGGCATGGGCTATTACCCACCAACGGATCAGGCACGGGCGGTACGGCAGACCCTTACCCAGCGGATCGACCAACGGATCGTGGAATTCAGGAAGGTCAAAAAGAACCTTGTCAAAGCCTTCAACGAAATGGTCCACGAGGAACGGATCGATGCGGTTGAAAGCGACCCCGTTAAAAACTAAAAGTCCAAACCCATGTTGGAAGACCTTACAGCCCTTTTTGAACGCGACCTCGAACGCTGCGCCGAGCTCATAGAACAATACCCGAGCGATGAAAAGCCCTGGGAGGCACATGCCGGTTTTCCCAATCCCAGTGGCAACCTCGCCCTTCACCTCGAAGGCAATCTCAAATACTTTATCGGGGCGCAACTCGGCGGTTACGAGTTTGAACGGGAACGGGAACACGAATTCAACGGATCCGGTCACAGCCGGGAAGAATTGGCCCAACGATTAAGAAGCACCCGCCAAATGGTGAAAGACACCCTTTCAGAGCTGCCCCCGGAAAAGCTGGAAGAGACCTATCCCCTCAAGCTTTTTGGCGCCCCAATGACCACCCGGTACTTCCTGTACCACCTTTACGGGCATTTGAACTACCACCGCGGGCAGATGAATTACCACTTGCGCGCGGTCATTCCCAGTTAGATCCTATGGATAAGTGCTCGCCCCGAATTCCGGATATTCTCCTTGGAAATGCTTTTTAACATCGATCTTTTCAGCAGGTCAACAATTATTTATAGCTTTGAAATGGACAAAAAAGCTCGTTATGAAAACAACAGTACGTTCCCTTATTCTTCTGATCGTCATAAGCTTTTATTCCAATACGGACCTGAAAGCGCAATTGACCGCCGACTTTACCTGGACCCCGGATACCGCTTGTGTCGGAGATACGGTCCAGTTTACCGATGCGACCTCCGGAGGGACCACCC
>CAYVSK010000099.1:0-8410 GCA_964453635.1 uncultured Weeksellaceae bacterium
ATTTCAAGAGATCATTGGGCTGTAATACGCCCCATTTTTCCGACCAGTCCTTAAATTCATATTTCACGTACCATCTTTGATAGCCAAATTTTTCCTGGGAATCTCATCCCAAGGCCTTCCATTCAGTGCCACCCCATTCTTCTCATATCAAGATAGCATAGAATTTTACATTTCAAAGATCAAGGATAAACAAAGATCTTAAAGGCGGATCTACTTCCACCTAACCTTCATAAAATATTGAATTATAGAGATTATTTTGGTTAACAGTTCTTCTTCAAGGGGTTGAAGGGCTTGAAAGGGGTTGAACGGGACGATGTAGGTCCTCTTCCTGAATCAGGCAAGATCGGCCTTACCCGCTTACCTGCCTACTTTCCCACTTGCACCGATCACTTCTGCCCCCCACCCATCTGCTGCATCTGCTGCATGAAATTCGCCATGTTCTTCTTGTTGTTCATCTGCTTCATCATCTTGCTCATGTCATTGAACTGCTTGATCATCCGGTTCACTTCCTGAACGGAGGTACCGCTCCCTTTTGCGATCCGTTTGCGCCGGGAGCCATCAAGAATTTTCGGGTTCTGCCGTTCCTCGGGGGTCATGGAATGAATGATGGCTTCGATCCCTTTGAAAGCATCCTCGTTATCGAGGTCCACGTTTTCCACCGCTTTGCCCATACCGGGGATCATTCCCATCAGGTCCTTGATGTTCCCCATTTTTTTGACCTGCTGGATCTGATTCAGGAAATCATCGAAATTGAACTGATCCTTGGCGATCTTTTTCTGCACCTTTCGGGCCTCCTCTTCGTCGAACTGCTGCTGGGCTCTTTCCACCAGGGAGACCACATCCCCCATCCCAAGGATCCGATCGGCCATCCGGTCGGGATGAAAAACATCCAGGTCCTCGATCTTCTCGCCGGTACCGATGAACTTGATCGGCTTGTTCACGACGGATTTGATCGACAGGGCGGCCCCTCCCCGGGTATCCCCGTCCAGTTTGGTCAACACCACACCCTCATAATCGAGCCGCTCATTGAAAGCCTTGGCGGTGTTCACCGCATCCTGACCGGTCATGGAGTCGACCACGAAAAGGGTCTCATTGGGGTCCAGCGCTTTCTTGAGTCCCGCGATCTCGTTCATCATGTCCTCATCGATGGCCTGGCGACCGGCCGTGTCGACGATCACGACATCGAAGCCATTGCTTCGGGCATGTTCAATCCCTTTTTTCGCGATCGACACCGGGTCCTGGTCGGATTTGTCAGAGAAAACCTCCACCCCGGCTTGTTCGCCGACCACGTGCAATTGGTCGATAGCGGCGGGACGGTAAACGTCACAAGCGATGATCAACGGTTTTTTGGCCTTTTGATCGCGGATAAAACGACCAAGTTTTCCGGAAAAGGTGGTCTTACCCGATCCCTGCAAGCCGGCCATCAGGACGACGGCCGGAGAACCACTGAGGTCTACATCAGAAGCAGTTCCGCCCATCAATTCCTTGAGCTCCTCGTGGGTGATCTTGATCAGGAGCTGACCGGGAGATACCGCATTCAGCACATCCTGTCCAAGGGCCTTTTCCTTGACATTGTTGGTAAATTCCTTGGCTGTCCTGAAATTGACGTCGGCGTCCAGGAGGGAGCGACGAACTTCCTTGAGGGTCTCCGCCACATTCACCTCGGTGATCTGGCCCTGCCCCTTTAAGACCTTGAATGACCGTTCGATCTTATCCGAAAGGTTCTCGAACATGTTTTAGGCGTTTTGTTGAGCGATCGCTTTAGAAAAAAAACCGCTCATTAAGGTTCATTGCAAAGATGCTTACTTGCTAAGATATCGATCGAGGAGGTTCCAAATACCAAGTATTCCGATCGATCTTTTTGATCACATCACATTCGGCATTTCCATCCCGATCAGCCACGCAGCCGAACGAATGACCACCCCGACTTGTTCACACATGGCCAACCGGAACTCCAGCCGTTCCTTTTCCTCACTCCGCAGGACAGGCACGGTCTGATAAAAGTGATTGTAAGTCTTGACCAGTTCGAACAAATGGTCCGCGATCCGTGATGGATCGTATCTTTCACCCGCTTCGCGCACTCTTTCGGGAAACGCATGGATGCGCTGGAGCAGTGCCCTTTCCGAAGGATCGAGTGAAAAAGTGGGCTCTTCAGGCATCCGGGAACGATATCCCTGCTCTTTCGCTTTCCGCAAGAGGTTCATGATCCGGGCATGGCCATATTGAAGGAAGGGACCGGTATCCCCGTTGAGGTCGATGGACCCTTCAGGATCGAATAGCATCTTCTTTTCGGGCGATACCTTGAGGAGAAAGTACTTGATCGCGCCGACCCCGAGGTCCTCATAAAGTTTTTCCCGCTCCGTTTCGTCCAACTCCGCACTTTTTCCCAAGGCATCCGTGGTGGCCCGGGCTTTGGAGACCATTTCGGCCATCAGTTCATCCGCTTCGACGACCGTTCCTTCCCTCGATTTCATTTTTCCATGCGGTAGATCCACCATTCCGTAGGCCAGATGATAACAATGCCGGGCCCATGTGTAGCCGAGCTTTTCGAGGATAATGAAAAGGACCCTGAAATGGTGCTCCTGTTCATTGCCCACCGTATAGATCAGCTGACTGAGTTCGGGTTCGTCCTGGTAACGGCGAATGGCCGTACCGATGTCCTGGGTCATGTAAACCGCCGTGCCATCGGCACGGATCAGGAGTTTATCGTCGAGCCCGTGCGCACTGAGATCGCACCATACAGAACCATCGTTCTTTTGGTAAAAGACCCCGTTTTCAAGCCCTTCGTAGACCTTTTCCCGGCCGAAGAGATAGGTATCCGATTCGTAGTAAAGCTTGTCGAAGTGGACCCCCATTCGTTCGTAAGTCTCATCGAACCCTTTGTAGACCCAGTCGTTCATCCGTTCCCATAAGGCGATCACGTCAGGGTCGCCCGCTTCCCACTTCCGCAACATTTCCTGGGCTTCTTGCAGGAGCGGACTTTCCTTTTCAGCTTCTTCAGGGGACTTCCCCTCCTTTTCCTTCAGCGCTTCGATGGCCGCCTTTTCTTTTTCCTCGAATAGAACATAGTATTTGCCCACGAGCTTGTCCCCTTTCATACCGGTGTTCTCCGGCGTCTCCCAAACACCGTCGGAGGCCTGGCCGAACTTTTGCCAGGCCAGCATGGCCTTGCATATGTGGATCCCCCGGTCGTTCACGATCTGGACCTTGTGTACCTTATGGCCGTTCGCTTCGAGGATCCGGCTCACCGAGAAGCCCAGGAAATTGTTCCGGAGATGCCCGAGATGCAGAGGCTTGTTGGTATTGGGGGAAGAGAATTCGACCATGACCGTCCGTCCGGTATTCTCCGGAGCGTAACCATAACGCTCGGTATTCCTGGCTTCGGTCAGGGTCCGCAACCAAAAGTCATCCCGGACCACGAGGTTCAGGAAACCCTTGATAACATTGTAATCGGCGATCAGGTCGAGATGATCCCGAAGGTACTTTCCAAGGGTCTCGGCGGTCTCTTCAGGGGCTGCCTTGCTCTTCTTGGCAAGGGGAAAGGCCATGACGGTCCGGTCGCCCTCGAACTCCGCTTTCGTGTTCTGGATCACGATCTCCCCGGGCTCCGTGGAGGTCCCGTATACTTCCTCCAAGGCCTCCGCTGTCTTTGCTGCGATCCTTTCTTCCAGTTCCATGAGCTTCAAAAATATTCGGCGCTTTCCTTTTTCAGTTCCCGATTCTCAGTATTCAATAATGAATACGGCGCCTTCACCAGATCAAAAAATACAAATAGGCCAGATAAGACACAATAAGGGCCCCACCTTTCACCCGATGCAGTTTCCGCCCGCTCCACATCAAAGGGAGAAGCACAAAGGAAACGGCCAGCATCCAAAAGATATCGCTTTCGAGCACGAGGGGGTTGACCGTGATCTGTTTGAACAGGCTCGTGATCCCCAGGACGGCCAAAATATTGAACATGTTCGACCCCATGAGATTCCCAACTGAGATGTTGGCCTCCTTCTTGAACATGGCCATTCCCGATGTAGCCAATTCCGGCACAGAGGTCCCAAAGGCCACGAGGGAGAGACCGATCACGTGTTCCGAGACCCCGAGATCTTCCCGTGCGATCTTTACAGCTCCTTTCAGGAACCAGTCGCTCCAAAAGGTCAATCCAACAATACCCACTCCCAGGAAAAGAAAAGAAAGCGGGAGGGGATCCGATACGCGGCCCTCGAGCTCTTCATCCTGTTCTATCGTTTTTCGAAGCCGCTCATCCTTTCGCGAACGCCACACAATAAAAATGATATAACCCGCAAGAAGCAGAACAGAGAGTGCTCCTTCCCAAAAGGTCAGGGAAAGGTCGGACAGAAACCACCAAAAGAATAGGGAGGCGCCCATCATGAAGGGCCAATCGATCACGATCGAATTCCGGTCCACCGAAATGGGAAAGATCAGGGCGGTCAGGCCAAGCACCAGTCCGAGGTTGGCGATATTCGACCCCACGACATTCCCCACGGAAATATCATCGTGCCCCCCTATGGCCGCTTTGAGACAAACGAAGAGTTCCGGCGCAGAAGTTCCCAGAGAAACGACGGTCAGGCCAATCACGAGCGTGGATATCCCGAAACGCATGGCCGCGGATACGGCCCCTCTTACGATCACCTCCCCACTCGCAAGCAGCAAGATGAGTCCGGAAAGCATGATCAGAAAGTTCATCGGGATGCTTCAGGGTTCTTTCCGGTCACCAGAGCCCCCCTGCCCTTTTCCGGTCTTATCCTCACCTTCCTGTTCCAGGGGGTCCTGTTTTACGCGATCCTCCCATTGCCGACGGTGATGCTGGTAATCCTTCCGAACATCTTCACCGGTCTTACGGATCTCGTGCTGAACGGAACCGGCCGCTTCGCGGAATTGGCGGATCCCTTTTCCCAATCCTCTGGCAACCTTCGGAATGCTATCCGCCCCAAAGAAAAGGAGGGTCAGGAGCATGATCAGGAACAATTCACCACCACTGATATTGAAGAAAAGAAGCATGGAAAGCGGCTCATTAACGAAGGTAAAAGGGAATGCCCGATCCATGCCGGGGATCCGCGATCATTTTTTCGCCCCTTTGGTCAACTGCTTGCTCAGATCGAACACCGTCGGGGTCGCAATGAAGAGCGAGGAATAAGTTCCCACGATCACCCCGATCATAAGGGCAAAAGCAAAGCCGCGGATGGTCTCACTGCCGAGCAGGAAGATCATCAAAAGCACGATGAAGGTACTCATCGACGTATTAAAGGTGCGGCTCAGGGTGCTGTTCAAGGCACTGTTGACGACCCCGTAGGATTCCCGTTTGCTGTGTTCCCTCAAATATTCCCGCACCCGGTCGAAGACCACCACCGTATCGTTGATGGAGTACCCCACGACCGTGAGAATGGCGGCAATAAAGGCCTGATCGATCTCAAGCGCGAAAGGTAGCCGACCATACAAAAGGGAAAATAGGGCAAGCACGATCAGGACGTCGTGCCCCATTGCCAATAGGGCTCCAAACCCATACTGCCAGCGGCGGAAGCGCATGATGATGTAAAGGAAGATCACCATCAAGGCAAAGAAAACCGCCCACATAGAGGATGTCAGGATATCATCCGATATGGTGGGATCCACTTTCCTTGAGCGTACGATCTCGGGATTTCCGCCCACCTCAGCGAGACCGCTCCTTAATCTTTTCCGGACTTTTTCATTGGCTTCCGGTGAGTTGTCATCGATCAGGTAATTGGTGGTCACTTTGACCTGATTCGAATTCCCGAAGATCTTCACCTTCGGCGGCATTCTTCCCCCTTCTTCACTCACGAACTTATCGCCCAGCTCACTGCGGATCTTTTGGACCTGGGCCTCTTGGTCGAACCTTACAATAAAGGTCCGTCCTCCGGTGAACTCGACACCAAAGTTCAATTGACGATTAACGAACGAGAAGAGGCCGATGGCGATCACGACCCCGGAGATCCCATAGAAGAGCTTGCGTTTGCCAAGGAATGCGATGTTTATATTCTTAAAGGCATCCTTGGTGAAGCGATTGGAAAAGGTCACATCTTTTTTCCGTTGGGTCCTTAGAGAAAAGATCAGACGGGTAAGGAGAATGGCCGAATAAAGGGATGTGAATATGCCAATGATAAGCGTGGTAGCAAACCCTTTAATCGGGCCGCTCCCAAATATCGCGAGGATGATCGCGGTGAGAAGCGTCGTAATATTGGCGTCGATAATAGCCGCATACGCCTTGCGATACCCCGTCGAAATGGCCGCCCGTAGCGCTTTTCCACTTCTTAGTTCTTCCCGGACACGCTCGTATATCAGGACGTTCGCGTCCACCGCGATCCCGATGGTCAACACGATCCCTGCGATACCCGGAAGGGTGAGACTGGCCTGCAGGGAAGCGAGTGAACCGATCAGGAAGAAAAGGTTGGCAATAAGGGCAATATCCGATGCCAACCCCGCCCCGTTATAATAGAAGAACATGTAGAAGAGGATCACGACCAAAGCAACAATGAAAGACATCAAGCCACTGTCGATATTCTCCTGGCCGAGGGAGGGCCCTATGACGTTCTCACTCACGATCCTTGCAGGAGCGGGAAGAGCCCCGACGTTGAGCAGGTTGGCAAGATCCTTGGCCTCCTGGAGCTGACCACCCTGTTCCGCTCCCCCCATGGTAATGCTGGAGCGTCCATTGGGAATTTCCTGAGAGACCATGGGTGCAGAGTAGACGAGGTTGTCAAGGACGATGGCGATGGCCTCATCAACATTGGCACCGGTCAGGTTCTTCCAGGTCTCAGCCCCTTCAGAATTCATCTGCATCCGGACCTCGACCTGCCCTTTGTAATTGAATTCCTGACTGGCATTGGTGATCACCTCACCGTTAAGGGGCGCTTCGTTGTTCCGTGTGGTGATCTGAATGGCATAAAGCGGCACGATGTTGTTCTCCGTGGCCTGAGCACCCCACAGAAAGCGCATATCCTGCGGAAATATACCCCGGACGGCTTTGTGGTGCAGATAATTGTTCACCCGGGCTGTGTCCGACACCTTGCAATATCCCACGATGGCCCCTTCAGAGAGCTGGCTCTGACCTGTTTGCTGATCCTGGTAGGCGGCGGGACGAAGGCGGGCGAAGAGCGGATTGTTGTTCCGATACTCCGCCTGGGTCATGTCTTGTTGTTGCCCTGTCTCAACGGCCGTATCGGTCCCTTCTTCCTCAGCCCCGATCTCTTCGAGCAGGTCCGTGGCGGTATCCGCCTCACTTTCTTGTGCGGACGTTGTGTCTGTTTCGGGGCCATTCGCTCCATCTTCATCAGCCGAGCCATTATCTGCCCCCGTAGCCTCTTCGGCTGAGGTCGTGTCCGCTGGATTCAATGCCGTCGCGAGTGCATTATTGGCCTCGGCCAGAAGCGGGTAGACCTGCTGATTTTCATAGACCTCCCAAAACTCGAGGCTGGCCGTGGACTGGAGGTAATCCCGGATCCTTTCCTTGTCCTTGACCCCCGGCAGTTCGATCATGATCCGACCGGAGAATTGCTGCTTCTGGATGGTTGGCTGGGTCACCCCGAACTTGTCGATCCGGGTCCGCAGGATCTTTTCGGTGTTCTTGATGGCGGTGCGGGCCTCTTCCTCCAGCGTGGAAACGATCTCCTCATTGCTCGCATTGGCCGGGAATTTATCCCGCATGGTCCGGCTGTGAAAAACAGCGGCCATTTGAGCATCGGGATCGATCTCGTTCCAGGATTCCTCGAAAAGCGTTATGAAACCTTCACCACTCTCCTTCTGCTTTTCCCTGGCCATCCGAAGGGCCTTTTGGAACTGCTCATTGTCACTGTTGCCACTAAGTTCCCGCAAGAGATCCTCCAGGGAGACCTCAAGTACAACGCTCATGCCGCCTTTCAAGTCAAGCCCGAGCTTGATCTCTTTTTCTTTACACTCCTGATAAGTGTACCCGAAGACGGGGTATATGACCTCGTTCTTCTGCTCTTGCAAGTATTGAGAGCGGTATTTACGGCGGGCTGAATCGAGCTGATAGGAACGAAGACCGGACTCGGCCTCCCGCAGGGAATCCACTTTGGCCTTTGCATAACTTTCGGCATCACCCTCGACCGCACCCGTGAACCAGGAAAAGGAGAGCTGGTAGATACAGGCAAGGGCCAGCAAAGTCGTAAAGACCCAGATCGCGCTTCTGTTCTCCATCAAGAAGGTTTTTCAAAAATGAGGCCGCAAATATAGGATTTCACTTCTTCTTTACCAATCGAGCCAGGTCATCCAATTCCCAAGCATTCCGGAAAAAAAACCAGGTTCGGACACAACCGGAAAGATGTCCGGTTCCCGACGATCGATCCTGACCCGCGATCCTATTTTTGAAAAGCCAGGAATCTTTTAACTTTGATAGACCCTCCTTCATCATACGAACGTA
>CAYVSK010000100.1:0-8375 GCA_964453635.1 uncultured Weeksellaceae bacterium
AAAACAGGGAGGGTACTTGGATATTATTTGGGGGGGTGGAGGTCAAATAGGAAAATGGAAAATGATGGCTATTTGGATAGTGGCTTATCTCCAGCAACCCAAAATGCCAACCCATTCTTTATCTTTGTATGTCAACCAATTCCAAAAATGAAGGTCACAGGCCCTACCAAAAGGATCCCCTGGAAATACACCGAAAAGAAGCGGATTCCAAGTGGATATGAAAAATATCTATGGGATTACTCCGGAAAGACCGCTCCTCTTGAGGTGATTTTATGTCGTCTGCTGACATACGGGGACTTTGATACGATCAAATGGGTGGCCCGGGAATATCCCGGAGAAATAAGGGAATTGATGGAACGATACCGGGAAGCGCCTTTTTGTTCGGAAGGGAGAATGCGTGGGATCCATTTCTGGATCAAAGAATGGGATAAATAATGGAAAAGCTTTTATCCCTTGCCCAAAAGATCTCAACTGAATTCCCCCGATTTTATCTTGCCGGTGGCACTGCTATCATGTTCAAATACCAACACCGGGAAAGCATCGATCTGGATTTTTTCAATGGCCGCTCCTTTTCTTTCCGCTATCAGGCAAAAAAAGTTCGAGATGCTTTCGAAGTGGAGAACGAGGTGGAAGGCCAGGACAATATTGACCTGTTCATCGACGGAGTGAAGGTCTCTTTCGTTTATTTCCCCTTTGCATCCATAAAAAAGACGGAGAATTGGCAAGGGATAAGGATCGCATCCGATGCGGATATATTCCTGAATAAAGTCTATGCCGCCGGAAGGCGAATAGATTGGAAAGATCCCTTTGATGCGGCATTTCTCTGGGAGAAAAATCAATGGCCCATGGAAGAGGCCAAAAAAGATTTCGAGTGTAAGTTCCCGGATCAATCATTCGAGATCCACCTCGGTGCTATGGCTTCACTGGAGGATTATCCGGAATTGCCAGAGGAAAAGCTCCGGCTCATTCAAAAGATGGTCGAGGAGGTAAGGAAATAGGAAAAGAGCCCCTAGCTACTGGGGGTAAGCTCCTCATTGCTAATGCCCAATGCCTAGTGCCTCCTTCTACCAATCAAACAACGGATAATCCCGCATCATGGCGTTCACTTTCTCCTTCACTTTCTGGATGGCCTCATCATTGTCGCGGTTCTGGAGCACCTCTTCGATCAGGTCCACGACCTGGCTGACCTCTTTCTCTTTCAGACCCCGTGTGGTCAGTGCAGCGGAACCGATCCGCATGCCGGAGGTAACGAATGGGGATTCTTCGTCAAAAGGGACCATGTTCTTGTTGGCCGTGATGTCGGCTTTGACGAGGGCATCCTCCGCTTCTTTTCCGGTCATTTCTTTGGCCCGCAGATCGATCAGCATGGAGTGATTGTCCGTTCCTCCCGAGATGACATCGTAGCCGAGTTCAACGAAACGTTCCGCCATCTTCCGTGCATTGGCGATAACCTGTTCGGCGTATTGACGGAAATCGTCGGAAAGGGCTTCTTTGAAACCGATCGCTTTGGCCGCGATAACGTGTTCAAGGGGGCCTCCCTGGGAACCCGGAAAAACGGCAGAGTCGAGCAGAGAGGACATTTTCCGGACGGTGCCTTTCTTGGTGGCGATCCCCCAAGGATTCTCGAAGTCCTCGCCCATAAGGATCAGTCCGCCACGAGGGCCCCGAAGGGTCTTATGAGTGGTGGTCGTAACGATGTGGCAGTGTTCAAGGGGGTTGTTCAACAATCCTTTGGCAATGAGCCCGGCTGGATGGGAAATATCGGCCAGCAGGATGGCGCCGACCTCGTCGGCGATCGCGCGCATTCTTTCGTAGTCCCAGTCCCTCGAGTAGGCCGAAGCACCTGCGATGATGAGTTTCGGTTTCTCAGATCGGGCGGTTTGGGCAAAATGGTCCATGTCGATCCGGCCCGTTTCCTTGTCCACACCGTAGAAACTCGGTTGATAGAGTTTACCCGAAAAGTTGACCGGGGATCCATGGGTCAGGTGCCCACCGTGGGAAAGGTCAAAACCGAGGATCTTGTCGCCTGGTTTCAGGCAGGCGAGCATGACCGCTGAATTGGCCTGGGCTCCGGAGTGGGGTTGTACGTTCGCCCACGCTGCTCCAAAAAGTTCCCTGGCACGATCGATGGCCAGTTGTTCGATCTCATCGACGACCTCACAGCCACCGTAGTAACGCTTACCGGGTAGCCCTTCGGCGTATTTGTTGGTGAGTTCGGTCCCCATGGCTTGGATCACCTGGGGACTGGCAAAGTTCTCGGAAGCAATGATCTCGATGCCACTTGTCTGGCGTTCCTTTTCTTTTTCGATCAGGTCGAAAACGACGTTGTCTCTTTCCATTCCCTTTGAATTTGGGCGCAAATGTATGAGGAAAGGAAAAAAAACGTAGCGCTCTATCGGGGAGCTTTCACCGGGAGTTCGAGGGCCATGGTGTGTTCGTAACCAAGTTGGAACATATCATCGGCGTGATTGGTGTTGATGATATCGAAGCGGGCGACGTCCATGGGTTCGATGAGGAGGTCGCATTCCCTTTTGCCCTGTTCGGCGGTGGCTTTTACACCGAGATGAAAGACCCGGGTGGCGAGGCGTAGAAGGTTGCTCAGTTCTCTTGTCTCTTTGGTCGGGGTCATGCTTACGGCAGATCTGACGCAATGGATAAACGGGAAGGTTGTCGAAAAGGCCGCCATCAACGTAAAGGTCGTCACCAAGGGTGACCGGGGCGAATAGGACGGGTATGCTGGAAGAGGCCAGAACGATGTCGTGAAGGGGGCCTTCGCTGGGATATTCCACGCGCCCTTTATTGAGGTTTGATATGGTTGCATAGAAGGGGATCTCAAGGTCCTTTAGATCGTCCGTCTCGATGTTCTCCTCCAGGACACGCTGGAAGCCGCTCAATCTGAAAAAGCCGCTGTCGGGCCAACGGACGCGGGTGTTGTTGAAGATCTTCTCCTTTTTAAGGACCTCGAAGGCTTCCCGGGGCGTTTGTCCACTTGCCAGAAAGACCCCGGCTATTGCGCCGGCACTGACCCCGGAAATGTAGTCCGGCTTCATTCCGCGTTCATACAAGGCCTCGGCCACACCCAAATGAGCAAAGCCCCTTGCGCCACCTCCACTGAATACGAGTCCCGTCGTTTTGTTTGTCATGATCGTGTCAAGTCGTATAGCTCCCTGAAAAGGAATGAATTCCTCCTTGGAGCCCATGAGATCCGTTGGGTGATTCCGTTGAAGCCACGACCCCTTGTCTTTATGTCTTTTCGTGTATCCGGGCGAGGGTGTTGAAGAGCTCCCCTTCTGCGATCTGACACCCTTCTTGCATCATCCGGAACAATTCTGCTTTGCGGTCCCCCTCGTAACCTTTCTCCCCACGAAAGATCTCCATGTTGGGGAAATGTTCGGGAATATGCCCGTTCTGTAACGCTTTTATCTGCGCCTCGTCGGTCAGGTCTACGTTCGATCCCTCAGGCAGATCGAGCCCGTAAAGGATCATTTTCTCCGGGCCGCAGTGAAAGGTCTTGATCGCGCTCGGTGACCAGTGTTCGAGATATTCGAGCTTGTCGAGGACCCGATCGAAGACCATGTCGCTGAAGATATCGATGAGTTCTTCGGCCTTTTCCGGGTCCTCTTCTTTATAACGTTCCCACTCGTCGGCCGTTATTTCGTTGGAGGCAAGGAACTGAACGAAATCATCCCGCAGGTCATCGAGTTCCTCCTTTGTCAGGCGCCGGTATTTCACGTTTGGGAAAGCTTGCCCCACCCGCGGGTATTATGAACCTGAAAAACCCGGGACCAATATCCCGGACCTGCGCATTTTCCATCTACTCTCCGGCCCAACTCGAAAGCATCCAGTGGTCTTTCTCCATATCCCGGATAATGCTGTCGGTCAGGTCAGCTGTCCCTTTGTCTCCGACATTATCCGCTTCTTCAGAAACAGCGGCGAGGAACTTGGTCAGGGTCCGGAAATCCTCCAGGATCTCCCGTGTCATTTCTTTTCCGTCGAGATCGGTGCCGACCTCCTTGATCGTGGAGACGTTGAGGTAATCCTTGAGCCGGCTCAAGGGCGTATGACCGAACACACGGATTCGTTCAGCGATCTCGTCGATGTTCTGGATCGCTTTGTTGTAATAGACCTCGAAATTCTCGTGGAGATCGTAGAAATCGTCCCCTTTCACGTTCCAGTGAAAGTTCCTCAAGCGTTGATAGTGCACTTGGTAGTTGGCCAGGAGCTCGTTCATTTTTTCGGCCAGTTCCCTGGTCTCTTTTTTATTGCGCCCCAGTTTTGTGGCGGCATTTCTGGACCTGTTCTTTGCCATGGAGGATCGGGTTTTGGGTCTTGTAAGACCGGGGCCGGTACCCCGAAAAGGGCCCGGCCTCGCTTTTTTTATTGAACGCCCTCGCTCTCGGGGCTGTACTTGTGAATGATCAGGTCTGCCAGCTCCACGCCGATCCGTTCCTGGGCCTCCTCGGTCGCGGCTCCGATGTGGGGGGTGACCGATATCTTGGGGTGGTTCAGGAGCTCCTTTCGCGGGGTTGGCTCGTTCTCGAAAACGTCAAGTGCGGCCTGGCCGACCTTTCCGTCGTCCAGTGCCCCGATCAGGGCATCCTCATCGATCACACCGCCGCGAGCGGCGTTGACGAGACAGACCCCGTCCTTCATCCGGTCGATCTCTGCCTTGCCGATCACGGCCTGGCCGTCCTCTTGCTTGGGCACATGGAGGGAAAGGAAATCGGCCTCCTGGAGCACTCGATCACGGGAGATCGTGTCGATGTTGACCGTGACCCCGTTGGTGCCATTGACCTCCACCGTAAGCTCCGCACCCTTTACGTAGGGGTCGTGTGCGATAACCTTCATTCCACACCCCAGGGCATATTTGGCCGTGTATTGACCGATCCGGCCGAATCCAATGATGCCCAGGGTCTTTCCGTTCAGTTCACCACCCTTGCCGTATTGCTTTTTCAGTCCTTTGAAGTCATCCGCGCCTTTCTCCGGCATCTGTCTGTTCGAGTCGTGAAGGAAACGGGACAAAGTGAACATGTGCCCCAGGATCAGTTCCGCCACGGAGCGAGAGGGAGCGGCCGGTGTATTGGCGACTTCGATCCCCTTTCCCTTGGCATGTTCCACGTCGATATTGTCCAGTCCGACGCCACCACGGCCGATGAACTTGAGGCCCGGGCAGGCATCGATCAGGTCTTTTCGGACCTTGGTGGCACTGCGGACCAGAAGGGCGCCGTAACCCTTTTCATTGATCCCGTTGGCCAGTTCCTCCTGAGGGATCTTTTCGGTGTCTACCTGAAAGCCCGCTTCCTCGAGCTTCTTTTTGCCGGAAGCGGATATGCCGTCGTTCGCGAGTATTCTCATGATCCTACGGTTTTTTGAGCTGCGTGTTCCTTGCTGAATTGGTGCATGACCTCCACGAGGGCCTTAACGCTCTCCAGGGGAAGGGCGTTGTAAATGGAAGCCCTGTAGCCCCCCACCGAACGGTGCCCTTTGAGGCCGATCATACCAGCATCGGAACATTTCTTGTCGAAATCGTCCTTTTTGCTCTCGTCCGTGAGGACGAAAGTGACGTTCATATGAGAGCGGTCCTCCTCCTCGGCGACCCCTTTGAACATGGGGTTCTCATCGATCTCCTTGTAAAGAAGTTCCGCCTTTTGGGCGTTCCGTTCCTCCATACCCTTCAGGCCGCCGTTCTCTTTGATCCATTCGAGCACCAGCATCGAGGTGTAGACCGCGAAAACGGGGGCCGTGTTGTAAATGGAGTCCTTGTCGTCGTGCACCTGGAGGTCGAGGATGGCCGGGATGTCGCGGTCCGTTTTGCCAAGCTTGTCGCGGTTGACGATGTAGACCGTGGTCCCTGCCGGCCCCATGTTCTTCTGTGCCCCTGCATAGATCAGGTCGAAACGCTCGATATCGAGGGAGCGGCTGAAGATATCGGAGGACATGTCGCAGATCAGCGGCGTTCCCGTGTTGGGGAAATCATTGACCTGCGTACCGAAGATCGTGTTGTTCGAGGTGATATGGAGCAGGTCGTATTCATCGGAGACCTGGTAATTTTTGGGAATATAATTGAAGTTCTGGTCTTCCGAAGAAGCGATCACATCCACCGGACCGATCTTTTCAGCCTCCTTGATGGCTTTTTTGGCCCAACTCCCTGTGTTCACATAGGCCGCTTTTCCCTCTTTTCGCATGAAATTCAGGGGCGCCATGTAAAAGCCCAGACTTGCTCCACCTTGCAGGAAAAGGGCGGTATAGTTCTCGGGAAGGCCGTACAGTTCCTTTACGAGTTCGCGGGCACGCTTCATGATATCCTTGAAGGCATCGCTCCGGTGTGAGATCTCGAGGATCGACAGACCACTACCGTCGAGATCCCGAACGGCCTGGGAGGCCTTTTCGAAAACGGGTTCCGGCAGTATGCTCGGCCCAGCGTTGAAATTGTGGATCTTGCTCATTTTGTTGTTCGGATTTAATGGTTTGGCTCCGAAATGTTTGGTTTTGGGTCCCTTCGACCCCAACAAAGGGGCCGGAAGAAGGGGATGCAAATGTCTTAATATTTTTCTGAATGGACCAAGATCCGGCCGGCCCCCTGACCAAAGTCATTTTATCCCCGGTGACGGGATTTGGAGAATCGTATCCAACCTTTTGTAAAGCTTTTTCGTAAGAGGGGATGATCCAACGTTGAGCCGGGTGTGTTCACGGGGCGTGCAACGACCCTGTCGTTGCTTTCAAAAAAACTGCATATGGTGTTTACCAGGCCTATTATTTTCTTCCTTTTCCTGTCCTTTCCTTGTTTTCTTTCCGGCCAGTCCGAGTTGAGTGTGTTCTCTACGACCGGAAGGGGGGCGGTGGCTACCCCGTTTGTCCACGACTATCAGGCCCTCGGTATCAACCCCGCGAACCTCGGGTGGGATCCTGAGTTCGAAGACAAGTCCGTAGCGCTCGGCTTTATGGAGGGGGGCTATTCCTTTTACGCCAAAGCCTTGAGCAAAAAGACCGTAAGGGACGAGATGACCAAGTTCAACAATATCCTCTCCTGGAAAGAAAAAGAAGAAGCTGCCCGTCAATTCGCGGAAGGAGGAGTAGCTGCTAATGTGTCTGCCATGTACGCTGGCGGGGCTGTTCAGGGTGAGAAGCTGGGGGGTTTGGCCTTTAATGTCCGCGAAAGGGGCAACATGGGGTTCCGGCTGAACGAGACCATGGCCGATATCCTTTTTAAAGGGTTCCACGCTTCCTACTTCGATAAGCTGGTGCTCGAGAACGGCGATACCATCTCCAATACGGATGACCTTTCGGCGGATACCCTGGATAAAGTGAAGCGGGGGTTTACAGAGGACCCGGATATGTTGGGGGACTTGATGGAGGGTAGCAGGGCATCGATGGCCATGTACCGGATGTACAATGTTGGGTATGGCCGGCGTGTGATGGGCTCGGATGCGCTTTCTCTATATGGGGGGATCGGTGTCAAGTATGTGCAGGGTACCGGCTTGCTCGAATTGCAGGCTGAAGATGGGGACCTGGAGGCCTTTTCAGCCCTCAGTCCGGGATTTGGTATCGACTATGGTTCCGCCGCGAAAAGGAACCCATCCTTTGAGGAAGGGAATGGAGGATTTCCACTTCAGGCGGTGGGTTCCGGACTCGGTTTCGACGTCGGTTTCAATGCCGTCATCGGGGATCATATCAAAGCGGGACTGGCATTCAATGATATGGGGTCGGTGACGTGGGACGGGAATGTTTTCACGGCGGTGGATACCCTCGTGATCGATACGCGGAATGAGGGTATGGACAGCTACAACATCATCGAGGAGCTCGATAAAGTGGCGGCTGACTCCTCCTTGTTCAAATGGGAAGGGAAAAAGGAAAAAGCCGTAGCGCTGCCTTCGACCTTTCGTATCGGGGGTGGGCTTGTACTGGGGGATCCGCTCGAGGTCGGGGTCGATCTTGTGGTGCCGATGAACGATGCGCCCGGGAGCTACGACCAGCCGATCTACAGTCTCGGGGCCCGGCTCAAGGCCTTGCCTTGGCTGGAACTTTCGGCAGGGGTGATGACCGGCGGGAACCGGGAAGTGATCGACATTCCCGTTGGGCTTCTTTACCAGGCCCCGATGGGGGGATACGAGGCCGGTATCGCTTCGCGCGACCTTGTTACCTTCTTCACCCAAACGGGTCCCACCGTATCCCTGAGCATGGGGTTCCTGCGTTTTCGCTTTTAAAGGGGATGAAAAGACGAAAGCGAACTTTTTCACAGGCCTGCTTTATCACGATCTGAAAGCAGGGCGTCGAACATTCCGCCCGGAAAGGATGTTGTCCTTCTGCGTTCGATGCCTAACTTGCACGTTCATGAAGCGGCGAACCCAATACATGTTCTATATTGTTCCCTTCTT
>CAYVSK010000101.1:0-8242 GCA_964453635.1 uncultured Weeksellaceae bacterium
TTGTACTTATGGGTTCCCGGAGGGTTGCCCAGGCCGGGTTCGAAGCTTCGGTAAACCCCCCTCTGGTCGGAAAATTGGGGCGTATTCCAAGCATCCCCCATCTCACTACTCAGTACACCATATACAGTACGTATCACCCCCCTAATCAACCCCCCTTATAAATTGATGAACCTTGGATAGCGGCTTCCAGACGAGGGTCAGCCATCCCTTCTTCAAACCGTTCATCTCCCAGGCCAGGCGGTCCTCTTTGTGAGCCCGCATCCGGTTCTTCAAAGAAATGTTGCTCTGCCCCCCGCTCCGCATCCGGATGAGGGTCTCAGGCAGATAGGCGAGCTTGATCCCGTAGCGGTGGATGAAGCGCAGCATGATCTCGTAATCGGCTGATGTCCATAGTTCCGTCCGGAAGAGACCGAATTTCTCGTAGACCGAGCGCTTCACGAAGAAGGTGGGATGGGGCGGCATCCATCCCCGCTTAAAAGCCCCTCGTTCATAGGAGCCAGCCTTCCAGAAACGAACAAAGCAGTCGAGGTTTTCCCGCTCCACGTATGCCAGATCCCCATAGACCCCTTCGTAGCCTTCCTTATCGTCCATAAGGGAGGCCACCCACTCAAGCACCTGCTCATTCTCGTAAACATCATCCGCGTTCAGGGTCCCGATCACATCTCCCGTGGCCACCCGTATGCCCTTGTTCATGGCATGGTAGATCCCCTGATCGGGGCCATTGATCAGCTTGCTGATCCCGTTCCTGTATTCATCGATGATATCGAGGGTCCCATCATCCGATCCCCCATCGACGATGATGTGCTCCACGTCCTTCCAGGTCTGGCTCTGGACGGACTCGATCGTGTCCCGGATGGTATCCCGGGCATTGTAGCAGACCGTTATGACCGTGATCCGCATCGGCGATTCAAGCTTCTTTGATCGTTCGTTCCCGGACCTTTTGAGCCGGATTCCCCTGATAAAAGGTATAAGGGGCCAGGTTATCAATGGCCACCGACCCCAGCATAAGCACCGCGTGCGATCCGCAGGTCACCCCTGGCCCCACTACACTCTGGGCCCCGATCCAGACTCCATCCTCGAGCGTGATATCGCGTACGATGAGATCGAATGTCACCTTTCTGTGGTCGTGGTTCCCGCAAAGGAGCAAGGCTCCCTGGGAGATACAGACATTGGACCCGATCGATACCCTGCCGAGGTTGTCGATCCAGGCCCCTTCGCCGATCCAGGAGTGGGGACCAACGCTCAGGAACCACGGATACTTGATGTTCACACTGGGCTTGACCACGACCCCCTTTCCCACCCGGGCCCCAAATGCCCGTAGCAAGGACACTTTAGGGCCGCTGAAGGGGAAGAGGGGAGAACGGAAGACCAATGCATTCACAAAATGCCAAAGCAAGCGCTTTGGGAAGCCCCCCGGCTGATACCAGGCATTGTCGTATTGTGAGAGGTCAGTCTGGGTCATGAATAACTTAAGAAATTTAAGAACTTTTTTCGGACCGGTCGCTCCGGAACACCGCCAGTTGCTTTTCAAGTTTCTGTTCATCGGCCACATAACGCCCGGCATAGGCGACCGCGTTCTCTGCCATTCGCTCGTAAGTCTCGTTGTCCATGCGAATGCATTGTTCGAGCGCCTCCACAAAAGCCCTTTCCTCCAGGGGTAAGACCCAACCCACCCCGGCTTCCTTTAGGTCCTGCCAGGGGGTCCGGTCGCTGATGATGACGGGGCATCCCACGGCCAAGGCTTCCAGGACCACATGACCGAAGTTCTCGTTCGTGGAAGGAAGGACCATGAAGTGGCTCTTTCCCATTATTTCCTGAACTTTTTCATGGGGAAGCATCCCCTGATATTCGATCCGCACCCCATTATCCACCTCCTGAATGGCCTCTTCACACTTCGCCCAGTATGCTTCGTCATCGATCGTCCCAACGATATCCAGACGGACGTCCGCCCCATTCAGGGATAAATGCCCAAAATAACGGATCCCGGCATCGAGGTTCTTGACCTCTGCGATCCTCGAGACATATACAAAACGGGCTTCACCCGGTGATTTGGCTCCCGTTTTTCGCTCAACCCGGATGTCCGGGGCATTCAGAGAAAAATTGGGGACCTGGTGGACCGTCGCTTTATCGCCAAAGAATGCCCGTATGTCCGCCTCTTCGTGTTTGGTTGAGGCTTGCCATACAATACCGCTGAATAGGCCGATTCCCTTGGCCAATGCGATAAATATGCGCTTTTTTGCGCTTTTGAGTTTCAGGGCACCTTTGCCGAGCATCCCCCGTGGGGCCAGGACGATCCTCGGCCGGGCATGCTGCTTTTTGGCGAGCCAGAGCGGGACCAGAGTAAAGTAGAGCGAGAAGAAGCTGTTCAGGAATACGGCATCGTAGGTGCGCTCCTTCAGGAGCTTGCGCCATGTCCCGATCGTGATCTTTTCGGGGGCAAGATAAAGGACCCGGACCCCATCGCGTTCTGTCCATTCATTCACGGGTACATTGGGATAAGGTTCCCGGGCCCCAAGGTCGCGGTCCCGCGTCACCACCCAAAGGCCCACATGCTCCTTGAGGGCAGCGGCCATACCCGCCACGGAACGGATCGGTCCACCAGCCCGGAAACCAGGCAGGTACCAATCGACAGCAACCAGTACCTGTAAACGTTTATTCGACATGATGTCGTTCGAGCCAATCCCCCAGCACGACCAGAGGCCAGAGCCGGGACCAGGTAACACCGGGGTCATCCCGGAGAAAACGCTTCCACAACTCCATCAAAGCCTCCCCGTTAAAGGCCTCCCGCCTCGCCAGATAATCCAGACGCTTTTCCGAGAATTCGCGAAGCTCATTCTTCATCCACGCCTGCCAGGGGAGGGTGAAACCCATTTTGGGCCGGTCCGCGATCCCTTCCGGCAGCAAGTCTCCCATGGCATCCACGAGGAGGGGTTTGGGCCGATGGGGGAACTTCAGGTGATCCGGCATACCCAGCATGAGCTCCACGAGCTCATGGTCAAGTAGTGGAACCCGGACCTCCAGGGAATGGGCCATGCTCATCTGGTCCGTATCGCGCAGAAGAACATTCTGCATGTAAGTCCCCAGTTCCGCCAGCGAAATCTTGGACAGCAAGGGCATTTCAAAGCCCGGCGCCCCTTCTCCGATGTTCTCGAAGAGATAATCCCGGACCCGGTCTGTCACCCCATTTCCCGGCCCGAGCACGGAAAGGATCTCTTTGTCGTTGAGGACCTGCCGGAAGATGGGATAGTAATACTCCGGGTACCAATAATCGAGGTTGAGGACCTGCAGGATCTTGTCCGATGCGACGGAGGGCTTGAATCGTTTCATGAACCAGCCCCCGAGGCGCCGGAGGTCCTTCGGGAAGCTCATGATCCAGCCCTTTTCGTTGAGCCGGTAGGCCTGGGTGAAGATGTCATAGCCGGCAAAGAGTTCGTCCCCGCCCAACCCGGACAGGGCCATGGTGATCCCTTTTTGTTTGGTCATGCCGGAGACCACATAGGTATTGGGTCCATCCCCGCTCGGATGGTCCATGGCAGATAGCGCATCCGGCAATTGATCGAGCAGTTCCTGGGGTTTGAGGCGGATCGAAGTGTGGTCGGTCCCGTACTTGCGGGCCACCTTCTCGGCATACGCTTCCTCACTGTATTCCTGCTCCTCAAAGCCGACCGAGAAGGTCTTCACAGGGTCTTCACTGATCCGGCTCATCAAAGCCACGACCGCAGAGGAATCCACTCCACCCGATAGAAAAGCCCCATAAGGAACATCTGACATCATCCGCTTAGCCACCACCTCTTCGAGCTTCTCCCGGACCAGGCCCACAGCCTGGTCATAAGAGAGGTCCTCCCGGACATTGCGGCGATTCCCGGCCATGTCCCAATACTTGCCCTCGGTCAACCCAGACTCATCGATCAGCATGTAATGTCCAGGCCTCAGGGCCCGGACCCCGTTCAGGATCGTAGCGGGGGCGTGGACCGTCATATAACGGAGATAATCGTAGAGGGAGCTCCGGTCCATTTTTGCCTCGACCAGACCACTCGCGAGCAGACCCCGGATCTCCGAGGAGAAGCAGAAATGATGGCCCCGCTGAGCGTAATAGAGCGGTTTGATGCCGAGGCGGTCCCGGACCACGAAGAGCTCGTTCTTTTCCCGGTCATAGACCGCAAAGGCGAACATGCCGTTCAGGCGATCCAGGCAAGCACGGCCCCACTTGACATAGGCGGCCAGGACCACCTCCGAGTCCGTCTCGCTTCGGAAATCGTATTCCTTTTGGAGGTGCTCCCGCAGCCGGCGATAGTTGTAAAGCTCCCCGTTGTAGGTCAAAACAAAACGGCCATCGGGTGTGGCCATTGGCTGTTTCCCCCGAGGGGAAGGGTCGATGATGGACAATCGGGTATGGCCCAACACCATATGCCCATCCTCATAAACCCCGGTATCGTCCGGTCCCCGATGATCCAAAGCCCGGTTCATTGCTCCGACCCTTTCAGCCAGGTCTTCAGAACCCTCTACACCGAATATGCCGCTGATCCCACACATCTTTCAGCACCCCGGGCTCATTGCAGGATGTAGTGCGGCCTCTCCAGAAGCTGTTTCAATCCTTCATCCAGCGGGACCAGGTCCCGGTCCAATAGCTCAAGCATCTTCGTATTGTCCGGTTTTCGGCGGCGCATATCCCCTTCCTCGAGGGGAGGTGCGTAAAAGATACCAGCCTTCGTCCCACTCAAACGGATCACCTTTTCGGCAAGTTCCTTGATCGTGATCTCGTCCGCAGAACCGATGTTCACCACATCATTGATGCACTTGTCCTGTTCAAACGCATTAAGACAAGCCTCCACATTGTCATCCACGTAGCAGAAGGTACGTGTCTGTTGCCCATCCCCGTATACGACGAGATCCTCATCCTTGAGGGCGGAATCGATAAAGCGCGATATGACAAAATCCTGGCTCTGTTTGATCCCGTAGGTGTTGAAAAAGCGGAAGATCGTGTAATTCAGTCCGAATTCCTGTTGATAAGCCCGAAGGAAAGCTTCCCCGACGTTCTTGACGATCGCGTAGGGTAGCCGCGAATTGAGGGGTGTCGTCAATTCGTTCTGGGGGATCTCGACGGGCTCCCCGTAAACCTCGGAAGAGGAAGAATAATAGACCCGCTTGACCCCCGTGTTCTTGCTAAGGTCGAGGAGGTTGCGGATCCCCTGAATATCCTCCAGGACCCGCACGGGATCACTGAGCGTCCGCTCTACACCGACGAGCGCCGCATAATGGAAAACGTAGTCGAAACCGTAACCGTAAAAGACGGAGGCGATATCGTTGAAACGGTTCACATCACACTTGATGAAGGTGATGTTCCCGTGCGGGCTCTCGGGGACTTTGCGGGAACTACCGGTGACCAGGTTGTCGACCACCACGATCTGGTCCGCCTTCCTTCTTCGAGCAAGAGCCGCCGCTGTCTCCGAGGCAATGAAACCCGCTCCGCCGGTTACGAGGATGTTTGCCATTTTCACCGAAAATTTCAATATTCAAACGACAAATTACAAATAATTTCTATAGCCTGGATCCCAATGAAGGGACTTTTGGCATTCGTGAATAGCCAATAGAGTAAACTTTCACCTTCCGGCTTTCCACTCACCTACTTCCCGATCCACCCCATCACTTTCTCCGCCCATCCCGCCGGTGTTACCTCCTGCGCCTTATCCACACTCCGGCTCCCCATGTTGAGGAGTTCCTTATCCGAATGAGCGATCATTGAACCCATTGCATCCTTGAGGGCTTCAACGTCGCCATGGGGAAAGCTACGACCATTGTCTCCATCGGAGAGGAAACGCTCAGCCGCTCCTACACGGTCGCTACAGATCAGCGGCATACCTGCCGCAGCGAACTCATGGACGGCCACCCCCCAGGGTTCAAAGTGGGCCGGGTTGATGAACACGCCGCTATCGCGGATAAAAGGACCAAGATCCCCGGGTTGTACGAAGCCAACGTGACGGATGCCGGGATACTCTTTTCGCTCTTCATAGAGGTCGCCGGTCCCCACACAGCAGAGCTCCCAATCCGTTCCGGTCTCTTCACGCAAAGCAGCAAAAGCTTCCCAAAGATCGAGCACACCCTTGTGACGGGTGTAACGCCCCACATAGAGAAAGCGCCGGGGATAGGCTTCCGCCTTTTGGGACTGATACGCCTCATAATGATCCTTGAAGGACGGTGTATCCGCACAGTAAAAATCCGTCTCAATACGCCCTTTGGCAAAGCCCATTCGATTGGCGAACTCGAGGTGCGCTTGTCCGGGCACCCAGGCATGGGAAAAGCGCGGCGAGATGGTCACCGGTCCCAGCCAGGTCCCGATTCGCTGTCTGAAGGAGCCATCCCATTGGTTATCGAGCAACAAGACCGTCGGGACCTTTCCGCTGTAACGGCCACAGACCTTCAGGTACCCCTTGTCGATCCAGCCCGAGCAAAAGATGGCATCAGGGTCGATGTTCCCGGCAAGCTCAAGAAGCCCGTCCGTAGAAAAGGCGTTCCGGTCGTGGAAATGGACCCCGGGCACCTTACTGAACACGAAAGGCGCTTCCGCCTTCACCGACCAGTGGACCACGTGGATCTCCACATGGCGTTCGACCAGGGCCCGGAGGCAGGCCAGAAAATACTCCGCGAGCTCCGTATAGAGAAAAAGGACTTTGGGTTTCTCGATCATTTTGATCCCTTACAAAAGGGGTTTTGCTGTCTTTTTTTGCATCCTTAAAAAGGACCAGGGATGGTCTTCTTTCCTTTCTTTTTGCTCGAGCAAAAAGAAGCCAGATCTCAAGGAAACCGGTCACCGATCACCCCCAACTCCCAACCGCTGGTCAAACGCTCCCTCTTCCGCTGTTTCTACTTCTTCATCTTCTTCTTCCTCCGGGTTCTGGAAAGCGAGGACCGTGATCGTCATCACAAAGATGATCGTAAAGGGGTTCAGGGAAGCCATGAGCCAAGCTTCGAGGTTGGCCGAAAAGAGCACGGCGAACATGATGGGGAAAGCCACGAAAGAATAGCGGGCCGCCCGGATAAAGATCCCAATGAAGCCGGCCAGGTAGAGCAAAAGGCCGATCAGGCCGTGGTCCAGCCAAAAGGAGAGGAAGGAGTTGTGGGTGATCCCCTGATGGCCCTGCCGCGTCAGGTAATCGGAATACTTAAGGAAAACGTGTTCCGTGTTGTAGAAGCCTTTGCCGAAGAAGAGGCTTTGTTCCTGGATCCGTTCCCAGGTAAAACGCCACGCAAAGAAGCGCCCCGATCCCTCGCTGAGGGTCTCGATCCGGAAGTAATCCTCCAGCCCCAGAAAAAGAATGATGGCCGGAAGGTTCGTCATGAGGAAGTTAGCGCTCACGATCAGCAGAATAAAGGACACGAATCCCAGCACGGGTGATATCCCCATGATATAGTAAAAGGCAAAGAAGATCAGGACCGAGAAGATGGCCGTCCGGGACCCACAGAGGAAAAGGCTGAGCAAGCCTACGGCCAGAAAGATGAGCCGCTCACCCCGACCCAATATACCGACCTCGGCATGCTGTATGGCCACGTAGAAGAGAAAGGCCAGGGTCACAAAGGTCCCGATCCCGTTCGGATTGCCCATGACCCCCCGATAGCGTCCCGCCAGTGTTCCCCAGTTGGGATCGATGACCCGTAACACGAATCCCGCAAGCAGGATCATGAGCATGAAGTAGAGGACACGACGGAGAAAATCCCGGCCCCCTTCCTCGTAGCTCTCCAGGAACATCGGCGGGACCACCAGAAAGAGAAGCCCGTAGGAGAGCGTCTTCTGGAATGCGATAAAAGGGGCTTCGGAACGAAAGAGGAGGAGGAATCCCAATATCCAGAAGGGGAGAAGGAAGCGCAAAAGGTTCGGGTATTGCTCGAAACGATCGCGATTGGCGAAATAATAAAAGGCCAGGAAGACAAGATAGATCTTTTTGGCCGTTACCGCGAACTCCATGTCGGGATGGCGGTTGTCAGAGAGGATGAGGATGAAAAAGAAGCCGATGAGGAGCTCCTCGGTCATCCCTTTGTTGTAAAAAAGCAGGAGGGAGATCACCAGGATCGGGAGCATACCGGCAAGGTCCAGATAAAGCCCCCCCAGTAGCCAAGTGAGCAGGACAAAGAGGAATTCCCCCTTTTCCTGTAGGTATGCCCTTATCCCATCCATTGATCGGTTTCGCCTTTAAGGCGAAGGGTTATTTGCTCATGTTTAAAGACGACTCCATGGGTATGTACTTTT
>CAYVSK010000102.1:0-7904 GCA_964453635.1 uncultured Weeksellaceae bacterium
ATCTGAGCGATCGGGGCTTCGATCAGGTCGAACTGATCTGTCCCTCCACCAACGATCATTTTTGGATCTACGATGGTCAGGACTTGTCCTTAAAGCGATTGACCCCGAACCTGAAGGTAGAGACCACCACGGGGAACCTGGCCCGGTTACTGAACGTTCAGGGCGAGCCGACCGGATTGAAGGAGTTCAATGAACAAGTATTCCTCAATTTTCCCACCAAGGGCTTTCTGGTGTTCGACAAATTCGGGTCACATCTTAAGACCATCCCGTTCAAAGAGGCCAGCTCTTTCCGGGTCACCGAAAAGCGGATCCTCTTCCTGAAAAACGGTGAATTCATGGAATATGACCGCAAGACCCTGAGCTTGGATACCATTCCCCTACCTTCCACCCCCCCGATCCAGGAAGCCCATATGGTGGAAGACCGCTTGTTCACCAAAGACAGCACCGGAATCCGGATATATGAAAGAACGGGAAAGAAGTAGAATCCATTGAATTTCTTATTTTAGTCGACGAATAGGGCTAATAAAAGATGCACATTTCTGTTTCAGGGAACATCGGGTCCGGTAAGACCACCCTCGCCGAATTGTTGGCGAAACACTTTAACTGGGATATCCTTTATGAGGATATCGAGCAAAACCCCTATTTGAACGATTTTTACAACGACATGCAGCGGTGGTCCTTCAATCTACAGATCCACTATCTGCACACGCGTTTCGAGCAGATCAAGGAGATCCACAAGAGCGGAAAAGATGTGATACAGGACCGGACCATCTACGAGGACGCTTACATCTTCGCTCCCAATCTCCACTCCATGGGATTAATGACAACACGGGACTTCGAGAATTATTACGCCCTTTTCAATGCCATGGACGAATTCCTGAAGGCCCCTGACCTCCTCATTTATCTCCGTGCTTCCGTCCCCACACTCGTCGATCAGATCCAGAAAAGGGGGCGGGAATACGAAAAGGCCATCCGGCTGGACTACCTCAAGCGCTTGAACGAGCGCTATGAAACTTGGATCGAGGGCTACGACAAAGGTCCTTTACTGATCGTGGACGTCGACGACAACAACTTCCACGAGGATGCCGAAGACCTCGGCACGATCATTCAGGCCGTTGACAAAGAGATCCACGGGCTCTTTGCCGATAAGAACTCCCAGCGATAGGCTTTTTTCTTAAAGTCCACGGACTACAGCCGCACGGATACCGGCGGCCCCCAAAACTCATAACCCTTAACTCCGCCCCAGCTTCACAGATCACCATCACCAGAAAGCACGTAGCTTTCCTCATCGTAGAAAAGGGCGTTTCGCTCATCAGCAAGCCGGATCTCTTTTTGATCCTCAACACCGGCGTGTCCCTCTTCTTCATGACCACCACCCTCTTTGATATAGGGAGCGATCACGAGCGCAACGATCGAAGTCAGTTTGATCAGGATGTTCATGGAAGGACCAGAGGTATCTTTCAGGGGATCGCCGACCGTATCACCGGTAACGGAAGCTTTATGCGCCTCCGATCCCTTGCCGACCTCCTGACCGTCGATGGTGACACCGTCCTCGATCGATTTCTTGGCGTTGTCCCAGGCACCCCCCGCATTGTTCTGGAGCATGCCGATCAGCACACCGGATACGGTAACACCGGCAAGCACGCCACCGAGCACCTCGGGGCCAAAAACAAAACCAACCACAGCAGGCACGACAATGGCCAATGATCCCGGCAGGACCATTTCCCGGAGGGAAGCCTTCGTGGAGATCGAGACACACTTGTCGTACTCGGGTTTCTGGGTCCCCTCAAGAATACCGGGGAATTCCTTGAACTGTCGTCGAACCTCCCGGACCATGGCCATGGCGGCACGGCCAACAGCAGATATAGCAAGAGAGGAGAATATGAAAGGGATCATGCCCCCCACGAACAAGCCAGCCAGCACATCGGCCTTGTAGATATCGATCGAATTGATACCGGCCAATTGTGCAAAGGCCGCAAAAAGGGCAAGGGCGGTAAGAGCAGCGGAAGCGATCGCAAACCCTTTCCCTGTGGCAGCCGTTGTGTTGCCAACGGCATCCAGCTCGTCAGTGCGGTCCCGAACCTCATCGGGTAACTCGGTCATTTCTGCAATTCCACCGGCATTGTCCGCGATCGGACCAAAGGAATCGATCGCCAATTGCATGGCTGTCGTTGCCATCAAGCCCGTGGCCGCAATACCAACACCATAGAAACCAGCAAAAAGGAAAGAGATATAAATGCCGGAGGCCAGTACCAAAATGGGAAGCACCACGGATTCCATGCCCATAGCCAAGCCACCGATGATGTTGGTGGCGTCACCGGTGCCGGACTGTTGAACAATGGATTTAACGGGACGTTTGCCCTTTGCCGTATAGTATTCCGTGAAGACCGTCATCAGCGCCCCGACGATCAGGCCAACGAAAATGGCCAGAAAGACATCCATATCGGTGATGGTCGTGCCCCGGATATCCATCGTTTCAGGCAGCATCCAAAGGGTGACCGGCAGGGAAACGAGCACCGTCGCCAGGATGGACGTCCAGTTGCCGATGTTCAGAGCCTTTTGTACGCTGTCCGTCTCGTTCTTCACACGGACGAGTGAAGCGCCCAAAATAGAGAAGATCAATCCGATCCCGGCCACGGTCATGGGCAACAGAACAGGCGCAATACCCCCGAAAGACCCGTCCACCGTGATCATTTCCGCACCGAGCACCATGGTGGCCAGAATGGTCGCAACGAAAGAGCCAAAAAGGTCTGCCCCCATACCGGCGACATCGCCAACATTGTCACCGACGTTATCGGCAACAGTGGCGGGGTTTCTGGGGTCATCCTCGGGGATCCCGGCCTCGACCTTGCCGACAAGATCGGCTCCGACATCAGCCGCCTTTGTATAAATACCCCCACCGACCCGGGCAAAAAGCGCAATGGACTCAGACCCTAGGGAAAATCGAACCAGCACCTCGAGAGCCGGTTGGATCATATCATCGTTCCCGGCCTCGGTCACGAATACGTGATCATACACGGTAAACAGAACGGCCATCCCGAAAACGACGAGACTGGCAACGCCCAACCCCATGACGGTACCGCCGTTGAAAGAGATCTTCAGCGCATCCCGGAGATTGCTCCGCGCAGCCTGGGCGGTCCGTACATTGGATTTGGTCGCAATGTTCATCCCAATGTAACCCGCCAAACAGGAAAAGAAAGCGCCGATCACAAAAGACAAGGCCATTAAAGGATGGGAATGGGATTCCGGCTGGCTTCCCAACCAAGCCAGCAGAAGGACCATAACAATGGTGTAATAGGAGAGCAGTTTCCATTCTGCTTTGAGAAAGGCCATGGCCCCTTCCGCAACATGGGAAGCCAATTCGGTCATGTTCTTCTCCCCACCCGGTTGTTTGTTGACCCAGGCTGATTTCGCCAGCATGACGATCACACCGATCACCCCGAAGAGGGGGAGGAAATAGATGAAATTCTCAGCAAGAAAGTCCATTTTTTGTCGCTTTTATAAGTTTCTGAACCGAATACCCTTCTCTTATAACGGGCAGCAAAAATAGAATAAGTTCGCTCCTTCACAAAAGAGCTGGATCTTTTCTTATCCTTTTTTCGGGACCCGAAACCATCGATGAAGCTTCGGCCATTCTCGGAAAGGCTTCCTCGATCGATCACTTTTCCTGCTCTATAAAGAACCCCCGTTCTCGCTGGAACCTGCAGGTGAAGAAGCACGAAAAGCTACTGCTGTTGCTGGTCGAGATAGAGCACATCCTTCGCCGCCTTCATCACCCTTTCAACGCTGGGAACACTTTGTTCGATCAGCTCTGTGGCAAAAGGAAAGGGCGTGTCAGCCTGGGTTACACGGGCAACCGGAGCATCGAGATAGTCGAAGGCCTCGAACTGAAGTTTAAATCCCAGTTCAGAGGATATCCCGCACATCGGCCAGCTTTCCTCGACAATGACCGCCCGGTTCGTTTTCTGGATGGATCTTTGGATGGTATCGATATCGTAGGGACGAATGGTCCGCAGGTCGATGACCTCAGCGGATATCCCATCTTTGGCCAATTCCTCGGCCGTATCAAAGGCCACCTTGATGATCTTGCCGAAGGAGATGATCGTAATGTCCTCCCCTTCCCTTTTCACCCTGGCCTCACCGATCGGAAGGGAATACTCCCCATCCGGGACTTCCCCTTTATCACCGTACATGACCTCCGACTCCAGGAAGACTACAGGGTCATCATCGTTGATGGCACTTTTTAACAATCCTTTTGCATCGTAAGGATCGGACGGGGTGATCACTTTCAGTCCCGGAATATGCGCGTAAATGGACTCGAAAGCCTGCGAGTGGGTGGCCCCCAATTGCCCGGCCTGGGCATTGGGGCCGCGGAAGGTGATGGGAACATTGAACTGCCCGCCGGACATGTACTTCATCTTGGCGGCATTGTTGATGATCTGGTCCATCGCCAGGATCGCAAAGTTCCAGGTCATGAACTCGACGATGGGCCTTTGGCCGTTCATTGCAGCTCCGACCCCGATCCCCGCAAATCCCAGTTCAGAGATGGGCGTATCGATCACCCGGTCCTCCCCGAACTCCTCGGACATCCCGAGGGTTACCTTATAAGCCCCATTGTACTCAGCGATCTCCTCCCCCATCATCAGGATGGCCTCATTCTTGCGCATCTCTTCCGTCATTGCCTCTCGCACGGCCTCCCGGAACTGAAGCTCTCTCATGGTTTAAGGATTTGGCATTATTACCCAACAAAAGTATAAAAATCTCCCTGCGGAATAGCGCCCACCCCTCTCTATCCCATCCCGAACCAATCGAACTTTTTTCTTCAAATTCGTAGCCTGGGAACCAAGCAATGAAACCCTTATGAACACCCGGCATCGGTTCTTAACCCTCTTGTTCGGTCTTTTCATCCTTTTCTCAGGGAACACGATACGTGCCCAGGAGGAACGACACCACTCTGTCCACAAGGCCCACCTCGAAAAATACAAAGCGATGGGACCAGAAACCCGGGAGGAATGGGATTCCCTCCATGGATACGAGAACATCGAAACACCGGATCTAGCGAGCAATTGCAACTTGAACAACGTGGTCTACGGATGGCACCCCTACTGGATGGGCAGCAGCTACACCAATTATCAATGGGAACTCTTGAGCGACTTTTCCTATTTCTCCTACGAGGTCGACCCCAACACCGGCTATCCGAACACTACCCACAACTGGATGACGGCGGATGCCGTCGATTCGGCCCTGGCCAATGACGTGCGCACCACCCTTTGTGTGACCCTCTTTTCCGACCATTCGACCTTCTTTGGCGATAACTCGGCCCAGCAGAACCTGATCGACAGCCTGATCGGTTTGGTCCAGGCCCGGGGGGCGGACGGTGTGAACATCGATTTCGAGGGTGTTCCGGCTTCCCAGGGGACGGCTTATATGGACTTTCTCAAGGACCTCGCTCAACAAATGCACAGTGCGATCCCCGGCTCCCAGGTGAGCGTTGCCCTTTTTGCGGTGGACTGGGATGACATCTTCGACATGCAGGTCCTCGATCAATACCTGGACCTCTACCTGATCATGGGCTACGACTACCACTACTCCGGGAGCAACACGGCCGGACCGAACGCCCCCCTCTACCCGCCTTATTCGTCCTCAGGTCGCAACGTGGCCCGCTCCGTGAACTATTATCTGGCCCAGGGGGCCTCACCTTCCAAACTCGTGCTTGCCATGCCGTATTACGGACACGAGTGGCCGACCCAGGACGATAACGTCCCCTCCAGCACCACGGGCAGTGGGACCTCCCGCCTCTACAATGAGATCATGGACAACAATTCGGGGAACTATGGGAATCCCGATTGGCACGATCCCAGCAAGACGCCTTACCAGGTCTTTTACGATACGGAATGGCATCAATTGTTCTATGACAACAAGCGCAGCCTTGCCGAAAAGGCGGACCTGATCCATCAACGGGACCTCGCCGGCATGGGGATCTGGGCCCTCGGCTACGACGACGGTTATACCACCCTCTGGAACATGATCCGCGAGAATTTCACGGATTGCCGGACCACCCCCTGTCAAGACACCCTCTACGACATGGGCGGCCCCAACTACGATTACTACAACGACGAGGCCTATACCCATACCATCGCGCCCGATAAGAAGACCGGCGTTTCCATTGATTTCAAGTCGTTCGAGATCGAAACGGGCTACGACACCCTATGGCTCTACGACGGCCCTTCCACGAACAGTCCACTGATCGGTGCCTATACCGGATCGAACGGACCGGGTACGGTCACTGCCTCGGGCAATGCCATCACCCTGCGTTTCAAATCCGACGGAGCCACCACCGCCCGGGGGTGGACGGCCGTTTGGCACTGCAGTACCGACACCACGCCACCCACGACCGCGATCGACACCCTGGACGATTGGCAGACGGATGACTTCCAGACATCCTTCACGGACATGGATTCTGGGACCGGCCTCAAGGCTCGCTATTATCAGGTCCAAGAAAAGAACGGCCGGGAATGGCGTGCGAACCCTGCAAATGGCTTCTTTAACGACAATTTCGGACAGGATTCCATCCATTCCGATTGGGAGACGGTGACCGGTACCTGGGCCACGAAGAACGAAATGCTCGAACAAAGCGACGAAAGCCTGAGCAACACAAACATCCACACGCCCCTCGACCAATCCCTGTCGAAGCGATACCTGTATCACTGGGAAGGCCGGATCGAAGGCAGCGGGAACAACAAACGCGCCGGTTTCCATTTCATGGTGAACAAGCCCGATTCCTCGAATCGCGGAGATTCTTATTTCGTGTGGTTTCGCAGCGACGACGACAAGATCCAGATATACAAAACGATGGAGAACAGCTTCAGCCTCGAAGTAGATGAGCCCTACACCCTAAAGGACAGCCAATGGTACGACATCAAGGTCGTATACGACCGCATCTCAGGCTGGATCGAGGTCTTCGTGAACAACAAACGCCAGGCGCGCTGGCAAGACCCCTCCCCTTACAGCAACGGTGGACACATCTCCTTTCGGACCGGGAACGCGATATACAAAGTAAAGGAGCTCGAGGTCTACCGTTCCCGCAAAGCTTCCGAGACCATTCAGGTGGGCCCCGCCCCTAAGAACGATATCCGCTATCAAAGCCAGGCCCCCGACAGCGCAAGCGGGATGATCAAGTCCATCGTCCAGGACAGCGCCGACAACCTTTCCCCTGTGGCCCAGCGGGAACTGTTCATTGACTGGTCTCCCCCGAGCCTCGTGGCAGTGAATGATGGAAAGGGGAACGACATCGACACGACCACCAAGGGCAACGAATTGAGCGCCAACTGGACGGCCTCTAAGGACAGCAACTCAGGGATCGCCGCTTATCGTTATGCCATCGGGACCTCACCGGGGGATTCGGGAATCGTGGGATGGAGCCCGAACGGAACGAATACGTCCATGACCCACACGGGCCTCAATCTAATGGCCGGAAAAACCTATTATGTGGCCATAAAAGCCATGAACGGAGCGGATCTGAAGAATACGCCCTCCATATCCAACGGACAGATCTATCTGGAAGCATCAGATATTGCATCCCATTCCTTCATCCGGGATATCGCCCTCTTCCCCAATCCGACCAAAGCTTCGGCCCGTGTTCGCTATACCCTGCAAAAAACGGGCACCGTTCAACTCACCCTCCACAATGTTCAGGGGAAGCGGCTCTGGCAAAAAGAGACCAAGACCGCCAAAGGAGGGACAAATACCGTGGTCCTGCCCCTGGATGACCTTTCCCTTAGACCGGGGCCCTATATCCTTGAGCTTGCAATGGAAGAACAACAAAGGAGTTTCCGCTTGCTGATCAAGTAGGTGGGGTCAGATCTTATCGGCCTGCCAAATGAAGTACGCATAAACCCCGAAAC
>CAYVSK010000103.1:0-7582 GCA_964453635.1 uncultured Weeksellaceae bacterium
ATGAGGAAAGCGTCAAAGGAGAGATGATGCGGATCCCGAGCAAAAGCGTGAGCTCAGTGCCCTCAGCGACCGGGGATTTCGTCAACAAGACCCTGTCGGCCCAACCCGGGGTTTCCATGAACAACGAACTGAGTTCCAGTTATTCCGTTCGGGGTGGGAATTTCGACGAGAACCTGGTCTACGTGAACGGCTTCCGGGTATACCGCCCATTTCTGGTACGAAGTGGCCGGCAGGAGGGGTTGAGCTTCGTCAATTCCGACCTGGTTTCCGACATCAAGTTCTCTGCCGGGGGTTTCAACGCCACTTACGGCGACAAGATGTCGTCCGTCCTGGACATTCAATACAAAGAGCCCACCGAGGAAGGAGGATCCTTTACCGGGAGCCTGCTGGGCGGTCAGGTCCATTACGAGGGAACCGATAGTTCCGGACGCTTCACCCATCTCACGGGCGTCCGGTACCGCAAAAACCAATACGTCCTGAACAGCCTGCAAACAGAAGGGCAGTACGACCCCCGTTTTCTCGACCTGCAGAGTTACCTCACCTATCAACTCAGCGACCAGTTACAATTGGGATTTTTGACCAACATTTCGCAGAACCGCTACCGATTTATCCCGCAGAGCCGGCAAACCCGATTCGGGAACATCGACCGCGCTCTCCAGCTCACGATCGCTTTTCAGGGACAGGAGGCAGACCGCTTCGACACCTACTTCGGCGGTCTTACGGGCCTGTACGAGCCGAATGAACGAACCACCCTCCGCTTCACTTCCTCCACTTTTCGCACCCTGGAGACCGAGACCTTCGATCTGATCGGACGCTTTCGGATCGATGAGCTCCAACGGAATTTGGGGTCCGAGGATTTCGGGGACGTGATCCAGAACCGAGGGGTCGGCGCTTTTCACGACCACGGGCGCAACACCTTGGACGGGACGGTCTGGAGCCTCACCCACGACGGTGACTTTTCCTATGCCCTCGGTCAACTGGAATGGGGGGCTCGCTATCAACGGGAATTTATTGACGATCGCCTGAGCGAGTGGCATCTGATCGATTCCGCGGGCTACTCCCTCCCCCATCCCCCCGATTCCATTGGCTACGAAGACCCCGATGCCCAACCGGACCACAAGCTCAAGTTGAACCGCTCCGTAAAGGCCGACAACAGCACCCGGTCGAACCGCTATTCCGCCTATGTGAACAACACCCTGAACTGGCAAACAGGACGAGGGGACAAGCTCAACCTGACCACTGGGATCCGGGGTCAATATTGGGACTTCAACGAAGAGACGGTCATCTCCCCCCGCGGAGAAGTCACCTGGATCCCCGAGTGGTACTCGCAACAGGGCGACACCCTGATCCGGCGGAACGTAAAATTCCGCCTGGCCGCCGGTTTTTACCATCAACCCCCCTTTTATCGGGAGATCAGGGGCCTCAATGGAGAAATTCATCCAGAGGTCAAGGCCCAGCGCGCCATTCATTACGTGTTGGGTGCTGAATACGTCTTCAAGGCCTGGGACCGCCCTTTCAAGCTCTCCACCGAGTTGTTCTACAAGGACCTGGACCGGCTCAACCCCTACGAAGTGGACAATGTCCGGATCCGCTACTACGCCGAGAACAGCGCCCACGGCTATGCGGCGGGGGTGGACACGAAGATCAACGGGGAATTCATCGAGGGCATGGAGTCTTGGTTCAGCCTGTCCCTCATGCAGACCGAGGCGGACATCGAAGGCGACATCTACTACGAAGGGGTGGACGGCAATGGCGACCCGATACCCCCAGGGTCCAACGAAACGCCAGCCGACAGCGTCGCCACCCGACCGGGATTCATTCCCCGGCCGACCGACCAGCGGGTGAACATCGGGGTATTCTTCCAGGACCGGATGCCGCGGTGGCCCTCCTACAAGGTGCACCTGAACCTGCTTTACGGTTCCCCCCTGCCGTTCGGCCCACCGAGCTTCGAACGCTACAAGGACACCCTCCGCACGCCCGCTTACCGGCGCGTGGACCTCGGCTTTTCCAAGGAGTTCCTGACGGACAAGGACAATATCCGCCAGGACAGCTTTTGGCGGCATTTCGAAAGCATCCGGCTAAGCCTGGAGGTCTTCAACCTCCTGGACATTCGCAACACGATCAACTACTTATGGGTCCAGGATGTGCAGGGCCGCCAATTGGCGGTCCCGAACCGCCTGACCGGGAGACGGGTGAACGTGAAGGTGGCGGTGGAGTTTTAGGGGGAAAGGCGGCTATTCCCCACGAACGGTTCAGGCGGTATCCTCATCGTGCTTTGAGAACATATTCCCCACGGTCTGAAGGACGATCCTCAGATCGAGCAAAAAGTTCCAATGCTCCACATAGAAACGGTCTATACGGGCCCTTCGTTCCATCTTACCCAGGGTCTCCGTGGGCCCACGATATCCCATGACCTGGGCTAAACCGGTAATTCCGGGTTTTATGAGATGACGGACCATGAACTTGTCGATCTTCTCCGAATATTCTTCCGTATGTTTCAACATATGGGGCCGAGGACCGACCACCGACATATCCCCCATTAACACATTAAAGAACTGGGGCAACTCATCCAGGCTGGTCTTACGCAGAAATTCCCCAACTGGCGTGATCCGCGAATCCCTTTCGGTGGCTTGACGAGTATGGGCCTCATTGTTCACGTACATGGTCCTGAGCTTGTAACACCAAAAGCTCCGGTTCCGAACCCCGGTTCTTTTCTGTTTGAAAAATATCGGCCCCTTGGAGTCCAACCGGATGATCAGGGCCAAAAGCGGCAGAAGCCAAGACAATACGAAGATCATGACCAACGCCGAAAAGACCACGTCAAAACAGCGTTTACACCCCTTATTCAGCTGATCGTCCAGCGGGATCTGCTTGAAATGCAAAAGAGGCAATCCCTGATAGGACTTCAGTAACAAATTCCTCCGGAACAACGGCCTCGGTTTGCTCAGGAACTTGATACGGACCAAATGATTCTCTGTCAGATCGATCAATCGATGGACCTCCTCGTTACCGACCCGGGAAAGGCTGCAGAAGACTTCATCCACCTTTTTCTCACCCACATGACCAGCCAACTCCTGAAGATCCCCTTTTACTTCGGCATCGCGCGTCTCCTCATCGTCAAAATAGCCGATGAAGCGGTATCCGTGTTCCGGATGGTCCCGGAAGACCCTCCTGAGTTCTCTGGCATTATCATCATAGCCCGCAATGGCGACCCGCTTAAAGTTGTGGCCGCTCCTTCGGTAGACCTTCAATAGGTAAAGAATCGTGACCCGTGAAAGGGAAACCCCGATCGCCTGAAATCCGAAAAGATAGAAGTAAAAATGGCCCGGAAGCTGATATTGACCCGTGAAACCCACGAAAGCCCCGATCAGAATAAAGTACAGGAGCAGGTGCCTAATGGAATCCCAGAGGACCTTTACGATCCGAAAATCGCGATAGAACCCGTAGATCCCGAAAGCATAAGCCGACACCAACCACGCGATATTGGCCACCAACACCAGATGCCCGTAACCCATTCCGGTTTGGAACAATACCTGGTCCCAGGGGAACAATCGCATGAAGAAAAATGCCGCGTTCAGCAGCAGGAGATCCCCTGTAACAAGGCCCCACCTGACCAGTTTGGTGCTTCCTTTTTGTCCCAGCATGATCGGCCGCGAAAATAGTGGTTTGGAAGGATAGTACGGCAGGGACTGGGGAGAGGGTTGTATGGAGATTTTTATGCCCTCCCTATCAATACCTTAATTCTTACCCCTTTCCCCTTTTATTTTATATTGAAGGACAAGCGCTATGAATTTTAAATTACCAATCAGATATCGTTTCCATAACCGCTTAGGTTCTTGTAAAAACCGATAAAGCCATTCTATTCCAACTTTCTGCATCCACAAGGGAGCCCTTTTGACCTTTCCTGCTAAAACATCGAAACTACCCCCCACCCCCATGACAAAATTCACCTTATGAAGAAGCTTATTGTTCCGATAAAGAAAATTTTCCTTTTTGGGCGAGCTTATCCCCACAAATAAGATCTGAGCCCCGGAAGACAGGATTTCCTCAGCAATGGGCTTTTCCTCCTCCCTGGAAAAATATCCGTTGCGAAATCCACAAATGACTTCATTCCCAAATTCTTTACAGACCTTCTCGTGCACCCTGTTCACCACTTCTTCAGCCCCCCCGAGAAGATACACTTTATACCCTTTTTTCGCGGCCAGTTCAAGGACCCTCCGCATGAGATCGATCCCAGCCACCCGTTCCTTTAAAGGGGTTCTCAGAAATCTCGAGGCCCATACGACGGATTGCCCATCAGCATTGATCATATCCGCTCCAAGGACACTCTCCTTTAGTTCCGGGTCCTCTTGCATAGCGACGATCTTCCCGGCATTCACAACCGTATGATGAATATGGTCTCCATTTTCGATGCAATCATTCACCACACGTATCGTTTCCTCCATGGTCAGATCATCGACAGAAATGCCCAATATGTCAGCCTGTGTTCTCATTCAATTCCAATTAAAAGGAAAAGCGGCGCAAAGCTAGGAATTCCATTTATCGTGGATGGGAAGACGATATTTCCTTTATCCCCCCTATGAAATGGATATTCCGAACAAGTTGACGGTATTTTCCTGATATTGAATGCTCAGGAAATACTCCAATAAAGTAAGAAGCCGAAGTTATCAATTACAAGGAACAGTTCTATTTTCGTGCTTCCTTATGAAAGTCCTGATCACATTGGACCATGAGATCTTTTTCGGGAATGACCCAGGGGATCCTTTTCATTGCATGGTGAAACCTCTTGATGCCTTATTAAAGGTCACTGAACCGCATTCGATCCCCCTTTGCATTTTCGTGGATTGTGGCTATTTGCTAAAGCTTCGGGAGAATATGGGGCGTTATCCAAACCTTGAAAAAGGGTATCAGGCCATCACCAAGCAATTGAAAGAACTTGCAAAAAAAGGTCACGACATTCAACTCCATATCCACCCGCATTGGGAGGATACCCATTACGATGGGAAAAAATGGCAAATGGACCTTACACGTTACCGGCTACAGGACTTTTCCCAGGAAAAAATTCAGGATATAGTTGAAAGGTATTGTTCGATGCTGGAAGATATCGGGGGAAAGCCTCCCTTTGCTTTCAGGGCCGGTGGTTGGTGCCTCCAACCCTTTGATAAGCTCAGGAAGCCATTTTTTGATAACGACATCCGGATTGATAGCACAGTTTTCCCTGGTGGGTTTCGGGAAGGAGTACAGCGTTATGATTTTCGGGCCACTCCGGATAAGCCTTTTTGGCGATTTTCCCAAGACCCTTGCGAAGAAGAAGCTGAAGGAGATCTTCTTGAAGTTCCTATCTCTTCCTATTCCCTTTCTCCGGCATTCTTTTGGAAATTTGCAGCTACCAAAAAGCTGGGAGGCAACAACCACGAACCCTTTGGTAACGGAAGTCCGGTAGCCAACGCTTCTATGGATCTTTTCAGGCTGTTGACTAAAAGATCTTTGAGCGTGGTTTCGATAGATGGGTTTAAGGCTTCATTTCTTCAAAAAGCTTTTCACACTTATAAAGAAAGATGGGGGGAAAAGGGCTATTTTGTTGTCCTGGGCCATCCAAAAGCTCTCACACCTTATTCCTTAGGCAAGTTAAACAAGTTTTTATATAAAAATAAAAAGGATATTGAAGGGTGTACTTTTAAAGAAGCCCTTCGGGAAATAACTCCTTTAAACCAATAACCCCTTATCTATAAAAAGGGGAATTTAAAAGCCTTGAGAGGAAAGGCAAAATGCCTTTTTTCCAGGTAATATCATTTTTTAATGTGACCTGATCCTTTAATCGTATCCTATTTCCATCGAACATAGGTCCTGTATTCAATGGGGTTTTCTGCATTATTTTTTCTTTAGAATTTGACAGATCGATGCCAAGTTTTTTTTCGATAGAAGAGAGGGTCTGAACTGGAGAAGCAATCAGATCTTCATATTTTATCCGGATGGCATTATGATTTTCCTTTAACCTATTATAGGCTATTTCACACAAAAAGTTGACCGATAACAAATAGATGTTAGCAGATATGGGGTTTTTAGAAGGTTGTTCAAGGCTTTTCCTCTGAAAGGAACGAACAATATTTCCGGGATCTCGTTGGAGATAGATATAACTCGCCTTATCCCCATATAGTTTTGACAAATGGAGAGCTCTTGAAGGGTATTTAGAAGAATCGATCAGAAAATCTTCTTTTTCGCCATCATAGTATGTATTTATTTTTTCCATTAAAAGATCCATTGATCTCTTTAAAAAATTTATATACAGGTGATATTTTTCTCGGTTTTTTTTGAAAAAAAATTCCCTGACCATCCAGGAATGAAATTCAAAATAGTCTGTAAGATCTTCCAATCTTTCCCAGTCGCCAGGAAATTCGGGGGCTTTTATGATTTCTTTTCGAAAATCTTCCCAAAAAGGTCCAAAATCCCAAGATGATAAATCGCGTTTAGGAGGAATCCCTTTTCTCGAAGGGAAACGGTTTAATTCTCCCAAATTGAGCATACCGGGTTGATTTCCAAGGATAACACTCAAAAAAGAGGTTCCGCTTCTAGCAAGTCCCATGATATAAAGAATCTTATGAGCCATGGTTAAACCTATTCAGACGGTAATCTTTTTACCAAACCACGGAATTTCAACCCCCACCCACAAAATAGGGTTTGAATAGACTCCTGGTTTTCTGTGCACACCGTAAAGCCACTCCAATCGCGCTCATTTAACCAGAAGGGAGTTATTTTGGTCTTTCAAGATAAAACTCCGAAACTCACTACATCTCCCTACCGGGATTCACTATATTGAAGCAATTTATTTATTGCGATCAAGTACCTTTTCTTTTTTAGGCGAGCCGATTCCGAGAAAAAAAATCTGAGGTCCACAGAACTAATATTTTATTTTCAGTAGGTTTTTCATTTTTTCTTGTAAATACCCGTTGCGAAAGGACAGATGACTTGATTTGTATATTCTTCACATATCAGTCTTGCATCTTGTTCACGACTTCTTCAGTCCCCCTGAGGAGAAATATTTTATATCTTTTTAACCAGCCAGTTCAAGCATTCTCCTCATAAAATAGATACCAGCACCCTTTTAAAAGAAACCTCAGAAACCTCGAGGCCTAAAAAACGGATTGCTGGTCAGCATTGATCATGACAGCTCCTAAGACCACCCTTTGTTCCGGATCCTTTTGCATAGCAACATTCATCCAGTCATTCACGAAGGTATGATGAATATGCCGCTTTGTCTCTATGCACTCCTCCAAAGCTCGAATCGTTTTCCCATAATCAAATCTTCGATAGGCCATTCAATATATTCTTCTTAACTGTCAAAAAGCCGAGAAACCTCCAAAAAGAAAGACCAAGCCCAAGAGAAGAAAAGCAGGGGAATCTCAAGGAGTCAATAATAATTATTATTTTTGTTCAAACATAATGACTTGATTTCACGATCCAAGTTTACCTTTATTCAAGATAGATCTTTGTAATCTAAATAGATTTCTATAGCTTTTAGCTTACTTCAGATGAAAGTTCTCATCACACTTGATCTTGAACTCTTTTTTGGGACGCTTACAGG
>CAYVSK010000103.1:7592-7804 GCA_964453635.1 uncultured Weeksellaceae bacterium
GAGACATTTTTGATACGACCTGTAGAAGAATTGATTAAAGTCGTTTTCCCTCTCCAAGTACCTTTATTTTTTTGTTGATGCAGGACACCTCTTAAAATTGAAAAGTAACCTGAGAAAAAAGATTGACAAGGCACATAAAAGGTTCATTCACCAATTTCAGGGATTATTACCTTTATTAATGAAAAAATAGCAAAAAAATATTTAAATCAACC
>CAYVSK010000104.1:0-7774 GCA_964453635.1 uncultured Weeksellaceae bacterium
CGGGAAATGGAATGGTAATAAGGTCGAGGACCTCCAAGCCTGGCGGAGTGCAACGGGGGAGGATGCCAACTCCATGAACGTATGGCCCGGCTTCGAGGATACTGATTCCCTTTTGACCAATTCCCCGTGGGCAAATGACAGCGGAACAGGCCTGGCCGGAGTGGACACGGACTATGAAGGGGAATCCCGGGACCCGAACCAGCCGGATATTGGAGCGGATGAGTACGCCAATTCCCCTTCACCCCTTGCCGGCACCTATACCATCGGCGATACGGGAGATTACATGAACTTCCAAAAGGCCCTGAATGCCTTGAACCTTCGCGGAACATCAGCACCCGTTACGTTCAAGGCCTTTTCGGGAACCTACAAGCACAATGGAAAAATCCTCTCCTTTGGTCGGGAAAACCCCACGGACATGGTCCGCTTCCGTTCAGCTTCCGGAAACCCTGAGGATGTGACCCTTCGGGATACCACGAGCGGAGAGAATTACTTTTTCCTCGTAAAAGGAGGACACCACATCATGTTCAGGGACATGACCCTTGACCCGGAAGGGTTCGACAACGGGAATATCAAAGTAAAAGGGAACGCCGGGAACCTCTATTTCGTAGGAAATCACTTCCTCGGAGAGAAAGGTGCAGGTGCGCTCGGAGATGATTTCAGTATCAAGATCAAGAACAGCCTTACGGATTCCGTGGTGGTGGACAGCAACCGTTTCCATCACAATGGCTTCGGATTCCGCTACAAGGGAAAGAATGGTGAGCATGCGGAATTCATTCGGGTCCGGGATAACCGCATGTGGAACGTCACCCAACCCCTCTATATGAAATGGGTCACTGCGCCCCATATTCTCCGGAACGAGATCGACACCACGGATAGAGAGAATGCCGTTGTCGTGAAGGAGAACGATGACACGAAGAGCAATGGCTCCCTGGAGATCAGAAAGAACCATATCGCGAACGCGGACCGAAAAGGGCTCCTGGTCCTGAATAGCGTGGCAAGCCTCGGCGATTCAGCGAACATCGTGAACAACTTCATTCACGGGATCGGCTCTGCAGCTGATGGAATGCGCCTTTCGAATTGTCAATATCACAACGTCTATTTCAACAGCATTCATGTGGAGAACGGAGGCAATTCGGAATATCCCTTTACCGAGGACGGGGGATCGGATATCTCTGTGCTGAACAACAACTTTATCGTGACCCGGAGCAACGACGGTTATGCATACCGAACCCGCTCGTCCACCGCCATCGTTCGTTCCGATCACAACAACATCTACACGGACAGTTCCTCCAACTTTGCCATCTGGAATGGCAATGCGCGATCCTCCCTTAGCGACCTCCAAAGTGCCAGCGGGATGGATGTTAATTCCATGAGTACGGATCCCGGCTTCCTCTCCCCTTACGACCTGCACATCGGCAATGATACCCTGGCAGAGCAGGCTACGCCGATCGATGGCGTGAACGAGGATATCGATGATCAGCCAAGGGACCCCAACACCCCCGATATCGGAGCCGATGAGTTCGTCTGTGACACACCGGACCTGCAAGTCGTTGCAGACACTTCATGTACAGGTGATTCAACACGGATCCTGGACCAGTCAACGAACGTTCCCAGTGGCACCACTTATTACTGGGATTTTAACGGGGATGGCACCTATGACGACACCAATTCCGTGGTGAACGACACCTATTATTGGGTCTACGACACGGCCGGCACCTATACGGGTAAGGTAAAGACCGAACAGGCCGCCGGATGTGCGGATTCCACGACCTTTTCCGTGACCATTCGGTCCGGCCCCTCCCTCTCTTTTGACGTCGACAATGCCGGATGCAGTGGCAATGATGGCAAAGTAGCTGCCATTCCGAGCGACGGAACTCCTCCCTACACTTACCTCTGGAGGACGGGAAGTACCGATTCAGTCATAACAGGACTTTCAGCAGGGACTTATTACGTCAAGGTCACGGACTCCCTTGGATGCAGTGTAACGGACAGCGTCATGATAGAACAGGGCGACTCCCTCATCACTTCCATCAGTGCGACGGACGCTTCCTGCCAGGGGGCCAGTGATGGTTCGGTGGACCTCGAGGTATCGGGTGGTACCACCCCCTACTCCTATCAATGGAACACAGGGGCCAAAACAGAGGACCTCGATAGTGTACCGGCCGGGACCTATCGGGTCAAAGTACTCGACTCCCTTGGTTGCCGGGACACCCTCTCGGCCAAGGTCGGGGAGCCCGATACCATTGATATCGCGGTATCCGTCACTGAAGCCACCTGTGGAGATGCTGATGGCAGTGCCAGTGCGAACGCCAGCAATGGGGTTTTTCCTTACGATTATCAATGGTCCAGCGGGGATACAACGGCAACGGCGAGCGACCTTTCAGCCGGGATCTACCAGGTCAAGGTCACCGACGACCGGGGTTGTTCCAACTTCCGGCCCGTCATGGTCCCCAACGTTCAAGGACCTTCTCTCGTGGTGGACACCATCGAAGCCGTCAATTGCCACGGCGGTTCCGACGGGGCCATCGATATCTCTGTGAACGGAGGAACGGAACCCTATTCCTACGATTGGTCCAACGGTCAGATCACCCAGGACATCAGCGGGCTTTCTGCCGGTCCGTACGAGATCGAGATCGAGGACAGCAACGGATGCAAGGTCATGAAGAGCCTCATGGTGCCCGAACCGGACCCCATCGCCTTGACGGATTCAGCAGAACCCGCCACCTGTGACAGTTCGGACGGCGTTGCGGCCGTCAAGGTGAGCGGCGGGACCGCCCCCTACGACTACACCTGGTCCAACGGGGGGACCACCCGGGTCCAGACCGGGCTGAACGCCGGGAGCTACGGGGTCACCGTCACCGACGACAATGGTTGCAAAGCTTCCCTGAGCGTCAATGTCAACGAGGAAGGCGGGCCAATGGTCGTCCTCGATTCCGTTGTCCGGGAGTCCTGCGGTGCCACCGACGGGGGCATTTACACATCCGTCTCCGGGGGGAACCCCCCATACGACCTGCAATGGTCCAACGGGGTGAGCGGCACCGAGGACCTGACCAATGTCGCCAACGGGACCTATACCCTCACCGTGACCGGGGAGAACGGCTGCGAAGCCTCCCTGACCCAAGAGGTCCCGCCAGCACGACCCTTGTCCGCTCCCCAGTGCCTGATCATCGGCGTGGACCTCAAGACCAACTCAAACCTGATCGCCTGGGAGAAGGACACCAGCAACAAAAAACTATCCCATTACAACATCTACAAGGAGACCACCCAGGCGGGGGTCTACAACTTCCTGGACAGCGTCCATGCAGATAGCCTCAGCACTTACACCGATACCCTCTCCGACCCCCAGGTCCGTTCCTGGCGCTACAAGATCTCCAAGGTCGACACCTGCGGGAACGAATCACCCCTGAGCCAGCCCCACAAGACCATCCATCTGAGCGCCAGTATATCCGTTAGTGGGACCGACGCCAACCTGGTCTGGGACAAGTATCAGGGATTTTCTTACAAGACCTTTTATATCAACCGCTACACCGTCTCCTCGGGATGGGAAACGATCGACTCCCTGCCGACCAACCTCAACTCTTACACGGACGTCGGCGCACCCCTGCAGGACAGCTCCCTGGCCTATAACATCGAGGTCAGACATCCAACAGGTGGCTGCACCGCGATCAAGGCCGAGGATTACAACTCTTCCCGGTCAAACCGCGGAAAGATCTTCAACACCCCCACCAATGTACAGGCCTCCTCCGAGAAGGAACTGGCAGTGAAGGCCTACCCCAACCCAACGGAGGGCCGCTTGAAAATCGAGCTCGCGGGGACCGGCAAGCAGGACCCCCACATCAGGATCCTCGACATGACCGGCCGGGCCCTGATCGACCAAAGCTATCCCCTCAACGGGCCGAGCACCCTTCGCTTCGATCTCGGCGACGAAGCAGGAGGGGTCTATCACCTGCAGGTGATCACTGAAAATGGAACGGTCAATAAAAAGGTGGTGGTCCGGTGATCCATCCCCATCCGGATCCCACAAAAAGCTGTTCATAATTTGAATGGAGCTATCAGGGCGCTTTGAACAAGAAACTTCTATTTTCGTTGAAAATCTTTATTCCTACTCCTAAAAGATTCCCCATGCCTATTCGTGCCCTTCTTCCCCTTTTCCTTTTATTTGCTTTTCAGGTAACCCAAGCCCAGGAGCAATTCGGGCATCAGTGGTCAGGGGCCATCAAAGGAGAGAAGAAGCAACGTGTGAACGGGATGACCAGGGATGAAGCCGGTAACGTCTATGTGACCGGCTATTTCAAAGACACCGTGGATTTCGATCCCGGCGCTGATTCCGCTGTGCGACGATCACTCGGGGGAGCTGACATCTTCCTGGCCAAGTACGGCCCGAACGGGAATTTTTCTTGGGTCAAACAGTTCGGCGGATCCAACTTTGATAACGGCCTGGACGTCAAACTGGACCCGAACGGGAACATCTTTCTGACAGGATATTTCAAGAACAATTGCGATCTGGACGCAGGCCCGGACCAGGCCGAATTGCTTTCGGAAGGAGAAGATGAGGCTTTCTTGGCCAAATACGGGCCAGCGGGTAAATACAAGTGGGCTTTTCGGATCGGTGACGATGAACGGGATCGGGGTACGAAACTGAGCGTGGACGAAAACGGGGATGTTTACCTTACCGGCAACTTCGAAGAGACCGCGGATTTCGACCCCGATCCCGTGGACACCTATATACTGGATGCCACTTCCTGGGATTCGGACATTTTTATCGCAAAATACAAGGGCAATACAGCCAATTTCGTCTGGGCAAGGTCCTTCGGCGATAGATCGAAATCCTACGACGACTGGCCAATGGACATGGGCCTTGACGAAAAGGGGCATATCTACCTTACCGGCGTTTTTAGAGACACCATTGACCTGGATGCCGGCCCGGACTCCAATTATGTCACCGTACCGGACAGTTCAGGGGACAGCCCCAATATCTTTTTCACCCGCTACGACACGAGCGGAACGTTCGACCATGGTTTTGCCCTGGGGCGCAAGCAGCAGAACGACAGGGGTATGGAGATCACGGTGGCAGATGACGGGACCTTTTATCTGGCCGGGATCTTCAACAATATCGTGGACTTCGACCCCGGCCCCGATTCAGCCAAGTTGTCCTCGGTCGGCGGGGATGATATCTTCCTGGCGAAATACGGTCCCACAGGGAAACATCGGTGGAGTTTCAATGTGGGGACGAAATCGGACGATACAGGTCCCAGAGGCCTTGAACTCGATGGCGATGGCCATGTGATCGTCGCAGGAGGTTACGGAAATTGGGGCAATACAGCGGATTTCGACCCCGACCCCTTCAAGACCGATAATATCAAGAGTCAAGGGGACGGGGATATCTTTGTGGCAAAATACGATACCGCCATGGACCATGTCGCGGCTCAGGGATTCGGGGCCAATGACTGGGAAGCCGCGAATGCGTTGACCCTGGACACCACCGGCAATGTTTGGATCGGCGGCCATTTTCGCAAAAAGATCGATTTCGCCCCCGGCCCTGATACGGCCTACCTGACTTCTGTCAACGGCGGAATGGATGGCTTTATCGCTCAATATTGCGCCCCCCCGGAGGTATCGATGGATTCCTTCCCCAATGTCTGTGCGGATGCCGCCCCTTTTCCATTGACCGGCGGTGACCCGAGTGGCGGGAACTATTCCGGTCCCGGTGTCAGCAATGGAACGTTCTATCCCGGTAGTGCGGGACCCGGTACTCATGTGGTCCAATACACTTACAGCAACAGCAGCGGCTGCAGCAATACCGCTTCCCGGAGCATCACGGTCCATCCCGTCCCGGACAAGCCTTCCATAGAAAGGATCGGTCCTGATACGCTTCAGGCTGACGTGAACGCCGCGAACTACGAATGGTTCCGGAATGGACAGGCTTTTGGCCCCAATTCCCGAAAGGTGGAAGTGACGGAAGCGGGTTCTTATGCTGTCCTGGTTTCTGAAAAAGGTTGCCGCTCGGACACCTCAGAAGTGTTCTGCTTCATTCCCCTCTCTGTGGACAATAAAGAAGCCGCCTCTTGTGGTAACAATGACGGAAGTGCAACGGTCAATGTTCCGGGTGGCGCGCAAGGGGTCTATACCTATCGGTGGTCGAGCGGTCATAACACCCCGAAGGCGGACAGTTTAAAAGCCGGCATTTATACGGTGACCGTTGAGGATACGGCCCGGGGTTGTGAGAATCAACTAACGATCACGATCAGTGATGATGGCGGCCCCCAGGTAGATCCCACCGTAACACACGTCACCTGTAATGGTGCCCAGGACGGGGCCATCGATCTGGCCATTACAGGCTCGGCCCCACCCTTCGACATCAAGTGGTCCACCGGCAGCCCCAATGCTTCGATCGATTTCCTTTCCGGTGCTGTTTACGACGTGACCGTTACCGACACAAACGGTTGTAAGACGGTCAAGAGCATAAAAGTGAACGAACCAGCCCCCCTTGAACTAAGCACGACCACAACACCATCCGGATGCGGCAACGAGAACGGAAATGCCAGCGTCGAGATCACGGGCGGGACCCCTCCCTACTTCATCGAATGGAGCACGGGTGAGACCACCACCAAGATCGTCGATCTCGCGGCAGGGGTCTATCCGGTTACCGTGACCGACGACAATGGTTGCCAAACGACCACTTCCGCTACGGTAAGTGAAACGGGGGCACCGGATATTGAGGTGGATGCAGTACTCAACGCAGCGTGTGACGGCACGAACGGGAGTGTCTTGATCTCCGTGACCGGCGGGCTGTCACCCTATTCTTACAGCTGGTCCAACGGGGACACGACCGAAGACCTGATCGATGTCCCGGCTGGAACGTATGACCTTACCGTTACCGGGGCCAATGAATGCATCGCAACGGAATCCGTGAAATTACCGGTCCAACCACCCCCCGAACAGGAGATCTGCCTTGTTACCGTCGACAGCAGTACCCAGACCAATAAGGTGGTATGGGAGAAAAGCAACGATCCCATCATCGATCGTTACGTAGTTTACCGGGAGAGCAGTCAGAGCGGTCAATACTTCCAGATCGGAACAGTGGACAACGACAGCCTGAGTGTCTTTGTGGACAGTTCGGCGGACCCTTCGGTCCGATCCTGGCGGTATAAATTGTCAACCATCGACACTTGCGGCAATGAGTCAGCCCTGGGGCCAACCCACAAGACGATCCATCTTACGATCAATCAAGGGATCGACAATACCATCAACCTGATCTGGGACGATTACATCGGTTTCAACTTCGGTACCTATAAACTGAGTCGTTATACGGATGTTGCCGGGTGGGAGACCATTTCTTATTTGCCCGATAATGTGAACAGCTATACCGACACGGCCAACATGAACCCCGAGGTCCTGTCCTACATGGTCGAGGTCGTGGCACCCACGACTTGTATAGCCACAAGATCCGAGGACTACAATTCTTCACGCTCGAATCGTGGAACAGTATTCGGCGGATCATCCACCGACATCCCATATCAGGCGTCAGGCTCCCAGGATATCGTGCTCTTTCCCGATCCTTCGAGCGGAAAATTCGAGCTTCGTTTTAAAGGCAAGGATGCGATCGAGCGGATCCAAGTGTACGACATGTTGGGCAGAAGGATCCGGGATCTTAAAGGAGGGGAAATGAAAAAGCGTAAAGGGCATACCTTCAACTTTTCGAATGAAGATGCTGGTCTTTATCATATCCGGGTACTGGCCGGAGAACGTATATTCAACGAAGAGGTTCTGATCC
>CAYVSK010000105.1:0-7535 GCA_964453635.1 uncultured Weeksellaceae bacterium
CCGCTCACTGACCGATTACATTGCTCCGAAAGAGACGGGCTTGAAGGATCATATCGGGGGATTCGTTGTGACCAGTGGGAAAGAGGTGCAGGATAAAGTGGACATGTTCGAACAGCAGAACGACGATTACAATGCGATCATGGTCCAGGCCCTTGCTGACCGGCTCGCTGAAGCTTTTGCCGAATACCTGCATCAAAGGGTGCGGAAAGAATTCTGGGGCTATGAGCCCGGTGAGGAACTTTCCAATGAGGAGTTGATCAAGGAGAAGTACCGGGGGATCCGTCCTGCAGCCGGTTATCCGGCTTGTCCGGACCACACGGAAAAACCTCCCCTTTTCGAACTGATGGGAGCAGAGGAAAAGCTTGGTGTTTCCCTAACGGAAACCAATGCCATGTTGCCTCCGAATTCCGTCAGTGGTTGGTATTTGGCCCATCCGAACGCTCGTTATTTCGGTATCGGGAAGATCAAAAAGGATCAGGTCGAGGATTATGCCAAGCGTAAGGGAATGAACCTGGAAGAGGCAGAACGCTGGTTAAAACCCTATCTTGCCTACGAGGTTTAAGAGGAATCTTGGGTCCTGAAACCTTTTAGAGAGATCGTCAAAAAAAAGCCCGGCTTTTGCCGGGCTTTTTTTGTGCCTTGACCGGAGATCGTTCGGGCGATCCCCCCTAACCCTAAGGTCGCTGGATGGATCACTGGACCGTGAAGCGTTTGGTCTCAGTCCCCTTCTCCGTAATGATCCGAAGGAAGTAAGTCCCCTTCGCCAAGCCACTCACATCCAGCTTGCTTCGGCCACCCTCGAAGGTGGGTTCTTCTTTTTTGAAGAGTTTCCGGCCCTGTAGGTCTGAGACCTCGATCCTGTTGGCCGGGGCGTTCAGCCCTTTTGTCTCCAGGGTCAGGACACCGTCCGTTGGGTTCGGGTAAAGGTTCACATGGAACGAATCGCCTTCTTTTGGAACATCTACGCCGGAACAAACATCCATGGTCACGATCACCGTATCTCGCCCTGTACACCCGATGCTGTCGGTGACCTTTACCCAAATGGTATTGGAGCCGAGCTTCAGATCGCTGCTATCCAATGTAACGGTCTGTGTGGAAGCCCCGGTGCTCCAGTCGTAAGACGTGCCCGCTCCGGCGTCCAGCTGAATACTCTGGGACTTACAAATGGTGCTGTCTGGTCCGAGATTCACAGTCGGCGAGTTTCCGAAGGAAACCGATACAGAATCCCTGGAAGTACCGAGGCAAGCATCTGTATTGGAAACCTCTACCCAGTAGGTACCGGTACTCATGACCGTCAGGGTCTGACCGGAGCTGCCATCATTCCAGGTATAGTCCTGGTAACCCGCACCTGCGTCCAACGTTACGGAATTGGAATCACAGACCGAGATGTCCGGTCCGAGGTCCATGCTGTCAGGATGAGGCCGGGTATCGATATTGATGGTATCCTGGACCCGGTTCGTACAGCCGGTATCATTAAAGGCTTCGACCGAATAAGTACCAGCGGTATCCCCTACAATTGTCTGGCCTGTCTCACCCGTTGACCACTCATAATTGTCAAAACCACTACCAGCGTCAAGCATCAAACTATCTGCCTGGCAGATTCCGGTATCGGCACCCAGCTCAACGGAGGGCAGGGTGTCAATGCTTACCTTGATGGTGTCCCTGCCAGTTCCCGTACATCCACTTGCATTGGACACTTTCAAATAGTAAGTGCCGACCGTATCTACTGTGAGGCTATCTTGACCGGTAATGGTGTCCAGCCAGGTATAGCTGTCGTAGCCAGCGGCCACGTTCAGGGTGATCGAGTCGTTTGCACAGATGGTGGTGTCCGGCCCGAGATTCACCTTTGCCGGATCCGGTTTAAACTTGATGGTTGCGGAATCCGAAGCTTCACAACCGTTCGAATCCGTGACGGTCACCCAGTAAGTTCCTGACGTGTCTACGTCAATGGATTGGTTCGTGCTGTCGGTGTTCCACATATAGGAAGCGAAACCGGGACCCGCGTCAAGGTTGATCGTATCCCCTTTACAGGCCGTGGTATCCGTTCCGATATCAACGGATACGGCCGAAAATTTGGAAACCTGGATCGTATCCCTGCCGGTTCCCGGGCACCCACTTGCATTGGATACCTCCACGTAATAGGTGCCCGCTGTATCCACTGTGAGGCTATCCTGATCGGTAATGGTGTCCAGCCAGGTATAGCTGTCGTAACCTGCGGCAACGCTCAGGGTGATCGAATCGTTGGCACAAATGGTGGTATCTCCGCCGAGCTTCATACTATCCGGGTGCGGTTTAAAGGAGACGTTCGCGGTATCAGCGTTATTACAACCGTTGGTGTCGGTAACCTCGACGCGGTAAACACCAGTTGTGTCTGCATAAATGGATGAATCCATACTACCAGTGTTCCACTTATAGGAGTCGAAACCCGTTCCTGCATTCAGGAGGACCGAGTCCCCTTCACAGGAACTGGTGTCCGGTCCGATATCCACGCTTTGTGGTGCAACCATGGAGACCATTATTGTATCCCTTGCAACGCAACCGTTGGAGTCGGTCACCTCAATGTAATATGTTCCGGAACTGTCAACGGTCAGCGTATCCTGACCGGAAATGGTGTCCTGCCAGAGGTAGGAGGCGAAGCCCGTGTCAGCCTCCAGGAGCAGCGAATCATTCTGGCATATCGTCGTATCCGGTCCCAGGTTAACTTGGGGCTGCGAATAAAGGTCCACTTTGACCGTGTCCTTGGTAGTGAAGCAATCCATAGTGTCGGTCGCGGTAACGATGAAAGTACCAGCTGTATCCACGGTAATGGTCTGTGTCGAATCCCCCGTGTTCCAGTCAAAATCCTTAAATCCAGCCCCTGCGTTCAGGGTCACGCTGTCGCCGGCACAGAGCTTTTTATCAGGCCCAAGCGAAACGCCCGCTTTTCTGCCGAAAGTCAGGCTCCACTGGTACAGGGTCCCACCAGCGCCTAAGAACCCTTCATCGATATCAAGGGACCAACGACCATCCGGATCTTGTCCGTTGTAAAGGTTTTTCAGGGAATCCACCGGCAAGTAATAGGTGTTGTCTTGAAAGGCGCTACCGTTCGGCGGATTTGTCGTGGCCGTATCTGAGAAGTGAACATCGATGAGGGTATTTGCTGCCGCGCCTCCGTTATTGTTGGACAGGCGGACCGAATTCCCCCCTGGAGCGGTCAGGGAAATGGTCATATCCTCCGGTGAATTGTGGGCCAATGAATCGATCGTTACCGACTTGATCATAAAGCACCCATCCAGGGAATCAAGGTCGCAGAACAGCAGCTCAGAAGAAGCCTGATTGTCGATCACGACCGAATCCTCCAGGGAACTTGTTTTGGAAAGGGGTGAATTCCCGACATTCTCGACTTCCCTTCCAAAGACGGAATCATTTGAAAGGTCTGGATCGTCTGCGAAAGCAGTCCAGGCATCGATCGTGTAGAGGCTGTCGTTGAAGGACAAGTCCGCGGTCTGATCGAAGGTGAACATCGTGGTATCCCCGCCGGGGATCGTATCGGTCACGGTGTCGGTGACGACTGTTCCGCCCCTCACCTGGTATTCGGCCTCGAAATCCGAGATCTCGGTCGCCCCGAAGTTTTCGATGACGATCGAGACCCTTTGGGAATCGCTCAATGTACAATTCTCTTGGGCCATGGGTTCATAAATGGCAGTTGCCCCGACATCACCGAAAGGAATGGGTTCGTAAACAATGTCGTCGAGGTAGATCGGTGCATTGTCCTGCCCGTGCATGAAAGCCACGTATTCCTTCGAACCGATTGCCGTGGAATCGTTCAGAAAGACCGTGAACTCCTCAAATCCTGTATTGGAGAGGGCCATGGTATCGACCGGCACGAATGTCGATCCGCTATCGGGATGACTCATAACCCCGACAACAATGGTTTCGTTCGCCCCGTTCTGACCGGCTCTTGCCATGAAACGTACTTGGTTGCTGTCCGTTGGCAGGTCGGTGAGTTGTGGTGATATCAGCAGGGCCGTGTCCCCATTGGTGATGTTCCCCGCGTTCATGCGCAGAAGGTTTGGTGAGGAAACAGGAGCATTGCCCTGTTCGGTGGCCGTGTCCGCCTCCACGAGACCCCCGGTCTCTTGGGTCGACCAACAGGGATCGATCAGAGCTGCCTGGACGCTGTCAAAGTTGTGTTTGTAGGTAGCCGTGTAAGCGGAATTGCAAAGGGTATTGAAAGTATCAGGTCTGCTCCAGATACTTGTATCCCCGGCCCCACAGATCTCCCTTATATAGACTTCGTAATGGGTCCCGGAGGCCAAGCCTGTCAATGTATAGGGGTTGGAATCAGTGGTATCCATGGTCCCGTTATCAGGGTCAAATCCGGGTTCACCATAAGATACTTGCCATGTCGCGCCCCCGCTGTTCTGACTGACCCAATCGAGAACAACAGAAGAATCGGTTGGATTGGAACTCATCAGGGAATCCGGCCGGAGGCAGGAAGGGATCGGTTCGTAAATGATGTCGTCGAGGTAGACCTCCGCATTCGCTTCTCCGTGGATAAAAGCGAGGTAACGATCATTCGCTGATACCTCCGTACTATCCAGGTCAATGATGAATTCTTTCCATGAGAAGGCTAGTTCGGTTCCGATGGTGTCCACAAGGGTCAGGCTCCCGCTATTGGAGGAATCCTTCATGACCCCAATGATGATGGATTCCGTGCTCCCGTTGCTTTCCCGTTTGCCGTAGAACCGAACTCGGTTCTCACCGGTGGAAAGGTCCTTGAACAACGGGGTGATGGCAATGGCCGTGTCATTGTTGGTGATGTTCCCGTTGTTCAATTCGAGCAGGTTGGGGTCGGATACGGGGTTTTCTCCCTGATCCGTCTGGGAAGCTGTGGCAACCCCTTCTGCATCGGCATTGACCTCGATCTTGGACCAGCAATCGCTCAAAGCCGGGGTTTGGAGGTTGTCAAATGCATGGGTATAGGTTGCCATGAAGCTATCACAGGGAGTGGTAAAGGTCACTGGTCCGGTCCATTCACTCGTATCCCCGGCTTCACAGATCTCCCGGACATAAACGTCATACGATTCATTCTCCATAAGCCCGGAGAGGGTATAGGGATCGTTGCTGGTCGTATCCCGGGAACCCTTCCCGAGCATGAAACCAGTTGTGTCATAAGCCACCTGCCAAAGGGAATCCGTGGCATTGCTGGTCCAGCCGATACGGGCAGTGGAACTCGTAATGTTGGATGCGCTCAGGTTCTCGGGCTTGCGACAGGAGGGGATCGGTTCATAGACGATATCGTCGAGATAAACCTCTGCGGCTTCCTCTCCGTGAATGAAAGCCACGAAACGGTCATCCGCGGAAACCACGGAACTGTCCAAAGCGACCGTGAATTCCTTCCAGGAGAAAGTAAGTTCATCCTGGATGGTGTCCACCATGGTCAGTGTGGCTCCGTTCGTGGAATCGCTCATGACACCCACGATGATGGATTCCGTGGAGCCATTGCTCTCCCGTTTTCCGTAAAAACGGACCCGGTTCTGCCCGGTCGACAGGTCCGAAAAGCGGGGGGTGATCGCCATGGCTGTATCCCCGATGGTGATATCCCCATCGTTCAACTCAAGAAGGTTCGGGTCGGATGCCGCAGTATCCCCCTGGTCGGTCTGTGTATCGGTCTCAACGGAACCTGTATTCTCCAGCGAACTCCAGCATTCATCGAGCATAGGGGGTTGAAGACTGTCGAAGGCATGGGTATAGGTGGCGGTGAAACTTGGGCAGGGCGTTGTAAAGCTTATCGGTCCGGCCCAGTTGCTGCTGTCCCCTGCGCCACAGATCTCGCGGACATAGACATCGTAAGAAGTAAGCGGCATCAAGCCCGTGATCGTGTATGGGCGCTTGGAAGTGGTATCCCGGGCGCCCGTTCCCAATTGAAAGCCACTGGTATCGTAGGCCAATTGCCATTCACTTCCCGGGGCTTGACTCACCCAATCGATGGTAGCGGAGGAATCCATGACCTTTGATACAGACAGGTCAGTGGGTGCCGGACAAGTCGGTATTTCCTCGTAAACAATATCATCCACATAGGTAGCGCTACTTTGCGGAGGGCCACCCGCACTGGCCTCGATCCTGAAAAATCCGATATGTGCTGAATCTGGACCATTGTAATCGCCCGCGAAACGAATCGTGTCCGCCTGGTAGTTCTGATTCCCCAAGGCCCCTAGCGTATCGTAATGAGTGAAGCTGCTCATGTCCGAAGTGTCCGTCAAATAGCCGATAAAAAGGGAATCAGCGCTGTTGTTGTCGTTGGTGGCCCAGAGACGTAGGCGGTTGCCACCGGTGGCGAGCCCTTTGAGTTCGGGACTGATCAGAATGGCCGTATCTCCTTGGTTTCTTGTGGATAACTCGGCCTGGTTGGGAGCGGAATGAGGCGTCGCGGCACCCTGACCGGTCCCATCGTTCGAAACCACGGCCCCTTGGTTAACGGTATAGGAATCCCAGCACTCCGGTAGGTTGGGTACAGTGACCGAATCGAAGGCCTCGGTATAGGTCACGCCAAAGGTCCTACACCCCTTGGTCCCTTCTACCAAGATATGATCGAACGCGATCTCTTCCCCATCCGCTTCCACTAAGGCGAGGACCCGGACCTCAAGGTAGGATCCGGTGCCGCTGGTCCGGAAGTTAAAGGCCGTGAAGTTGCTATCGAGAACGGTCGAATCCAGGACGCCGTCCATATTCGCATCGAGCCCTATTTCGGTATTGAAATTGGAACCATCGTTGCGGAACTGGCCGATATTTTTCCAGGAACCACTATCGATGCGGACCTGTATATCGATGAGGTCGGTACCATCAAAACTCGCTGAATCCCCCGCGGCCAAATTGACGTTCACCGTGTAGTCTGTATAGCCCGAAATTCCGATCGTGTCGGTTGTCAGGGAAGCGGTGTCGGAGCCGCCATTGTCGTCCACGTCCTCGGCGGCCCAGAAAGCGCTGTCGACCTGCCCCACATAGCGGTCGTAAGCCGTCAAAGAGAGATTCGGGTCGTAGGATCCCCCGCCCTGGTCGACGATCCTTTGGAAAAGGTCGTTGGCGCCATTATGAAAGGAGCCCGAGGTGGTGTATCGCGTCCCTTCACCATCGGTCTCGAAACTTTCCTGATGCAGGGTGTCCTGAGCTTTTGTGGTAAAATTGAGGAGAAAGGCGAGAAAAAGGAAGAGAGAAGTTCTTAGGAGCATCCCTTCTTTTTTTCCGAAAAGAAAGGACGGTTTCATGGAGAACAGATAAAGTGACCGCATAGGGCGAAAGTTTTTGTATACGACAAATTTAATGGATGACAGGACAAAAACAAGGGCCCCCTGCCTTTTAATTAATTGATATCCGGGAGGATCTTCTTTTCGTTTCTGCGGTTTCAGGTTAATCGCCGGCCTTTATGATCATTTTCCCTACCACTGACCCGATCATGTTGCCGGATTTCAATATAGACGGATGAAGTGGATGAACTTTCGTTAATTTGCTCATCCTTCAAAAACAAGAAACCCGCTGATGCTAGCCCGGAATAA
>CAYVSK010000106.1:0-7376 GCA_964453635.1 uncultured Weeksellaceae bacterium
CTGTACCGAAAGAAAGTGCCCCTCCATGCGGACATGACGGCGGGCGAACTCCACAACACCCTCATGGAAAGAGGAGCGGAACTCCTTTCGACCACCATCAAGGACTTCCTGAGCGGAACGGTGGAACCGGTCCCCCAGGAAAACTACCTCGAACCCGATGAAAGCCCTAAAAAAGCTCCCAAAATTCAACGAAACGACCGCATCATCGATTGGCAGCAGGACGCACGGCGAATCCACGATCGGATCCGCGGCCTCAGCCCCTTTCCCGGCGCCCTCACGGAACTTCATCGTGAGGATGGGACCGCCCCGGTCACCGTTAAACTACTGATATCCACTGTAAAGACTGAAAAAGAGAGCGACTTGGACGCGGGCGCGATCCGCCCCCGGGAAAGCCCGACACCGCACCTCGAAGTGGGCACCGGCCGGGGAAGCATCGCCGTAAAACGCCTCCAGCAAGAAGGCAAAAAGGCGCTCGATGCAGCGTCCTTCCTCCGCGGAACACCCCTCACGGAAAAAGCGTACTTTACCCAACCCGGGAAGGCGAATCTTTGAATTTGGCGCTTGGTCATTGGCGCGAGTGAAGGGTTGGGAGTGACTGCTCTCTGCTTTACACGATACCCGATCGACCCCGGCTACCGTGACAAATGGCTGCAAAGTAAATGTAAAAAACTGGTTTTCAACAAAAAAAACATACAAACCAAACACCCCCGACCAGTCACCCCAACGCCTATTGCCTAATTACCTATTGCCTGATCGCCCATAGCCATATCACCTATCGCCCATTGCCCATTGCCATATCGCCTATTGCCCATTGCCCATTGCCATATCGCCTATTGCCCATCACCCATCCCCCACCTAGTTATCAACAAGCTCCCAAACTCTATTCCCTGATTAAAAACACTGAAAAACAAACAATTAAGAACAAAAAACCAAAAAATTAATGCATTATTAACGATCTTCTTATTAGCTTTGGGGTTGCTAATAGGGTCAATGTATTGGATCCTATTGGAACAACAGAGGCGAACCAACACTTTAAGATATATGATGATCAGAGAGTTGTTCAAGAAACAATACAAAACTTTCTCCTTCGAATTCTTTCCACCAAAGAACATGCGTTCGGCGGTTGCTTTCGGAAGAAGTCTGGAACATCTCAAGGACCTGGACCCTTCCTTTGTCTCCGTTACCTATGGAGCCGGGGGGTCAACGCAGGAAAGGACCTTTGAATTGGTGGACTACATCCAGAACAAAGTCGGGCTGCGCACCATGTGCCACTACACCTGCGTGAATGCTACCCGCGACAAGGTCAAGAATGACCTCCAGGAACTCTACGAAAAGAACATCCGGAACCTCATGCTTCTCCGGGGTGATGCCCCCCAGGGACAGCAGGAATTCGATGAGCAACCGGGCGACCTCAAGCACGGTACCGACATGATCAAGCTGGCGGCTGAAGAGAACCGCTTCTGCATAGGTGGGGCCGGCTATCCGGAAGGCCACCAGGAGGCCAACAGCAAAGAGGAGGACATCGAATACCTCAAGATGAAAGAGGACCTCGGGGCGGACTTTATCGCCACCCAAATGTTCTTCGACAACAATTACTACTTTGACTACATGAACAAGGTGCGGGAACGGGGCATCAACATCCGGATCATCCCCGGGATCATCCCGATCACCAACTACAAGAACATCAAGAAGTTCTCCGACATGTGCGGTTCCAATATCCCTGAACACATCATGGAACGCTTGGAACCCTACCAGGATGACCTCGACAAGACCTATCAGATCGGCGTCGATATCGCCATTGAGCAGTGTCGGGGACTCCTCGAGGCAGGTGCGCCGGGGATCCACTTCTACACCCTGAACAAGTACCAGCCCATCAAGGACATTTACGATTCGCTTCCCAAAGAATTGTTGGATGTCTATAAGCCGGCACCGGAACCCGAGCCCATGCTGGAACCGGAGCTGGAGTGATCAGCGAACGATCAGAGCGCTGTACAGGAAAAGAGAAAACCGCGACCCGGAACGGGGTCGCGGTTTTTTTTTGTTTACAGGGGACAACCTACCCCACTGCTCCTACGTCTTTTAATGGAGAAAGGTCCATTATAAAAAGGACCATGAACGCCTTCTATAGGACGCCCCCCATGCCCGACAAAAAAGAAAATGCATCATGACTATTACCACATATTGGGCGTTCCCTATAATGCTGACAACGCAGCAATAAAAAAAGCCTATCGCCAGAAAGCCAAGGAACACCACCCCGACCTTGTGGACTCCGGGACGGCCAAGGAGACCTTTCAGACCATCAGAAAAGCCTACGATGTCCTCCGCGACGAGCGGAAAAGAAGTTTCTACGATTACTACCTGATCCGCGCCAAATACAAGCAGAACAAGGCACATAAAAGCACCCGGCACCGGTCCCGGCCCCGGAAACGAAGATCGAACGGGGCCATGTACAGAAATGCAGGGGTCATCCATCCCCCCTCCCACCTCTACCAACTCTTACTCTATACCTTCGGCGTCCTCTTCGGGGTGTCCCTCTGCTTGTCTTCCCTGATCACCCCCTTCATCGACTACCTCCCCTATCCGGTCCTCATCCTTACCTTTCCAGGGGTCCTCCTCACCATGGAAGGGGTCCGGGGCGTACGGGAGCACCAGCGCAAAGGACTGCTCCTCTTGATGAAACGACTGCGATGGACATCCCGCTCCTGATGGAACCCATCCCCGATCCAGCCACCCTGGTCCACCTTCCTCCTTACTGAAGCAGCTCTCCCATCTACCCACACCAGTCCTCCTTCCCCACCGTGGGAGAAGGGGTCAGAGGATGGAGACCTGCTCTCCCACCGATAAAACCCACCTCTTTTTAACACGCTGACCCGATGATCCCCCAGCCGTTCCGCGATGAACTTGCCCCCCAAAGCGGCAGTCATGAACTTCTGGCAGCGGAACCCTTTCGTCCGGATCGCCCTTCCCTTTACGGCCGGGATCCTTCTGGCCTTTTACGGGAAACCCGGGCGATGGGAGGTCATGCTCTTTTTTGCCGCCCCCTTCTCGGTCCTTTTCCTACTTCAGGTCCTGCCGATCACTTTGAAAAGGCGAACTGCGACACTTCGGGCAATCCTGATCCAGGCATCCCTGACCGGCCTGGGCGGCCTGGTGATGAACACCCATCAACCGAGCACAAGCGCGGATTTTTTCGCCAGATCCTACGAAAAGGGGGATACCCTTCTGGCTTCGGTCGACCAATGGCCGGAACCGACAGGGGCGGGCCACAAGACTATCCTCACCATTACCGGGACATTGGACAGCAACAGGATCGAACCCCGGTCGGGGAAATGCTGGGCCTGGTTCCGCGGAAACCTGAAAGACAGCCTTTGGCCGGGAACCACCATCGCTTTACACGCAGAACTGGAGCGAATCCCGCCACCGAAAACCGACACGGCCTTCAACTTTCGTGCCTATATGGCGAAACAAGGGGTCCGCCACCGCGTTTTCATCGATAGCGCGCAATACCGGGTGATCCAAAAAGCGAACGGAACGCTCAGCCATTTCCTCAACCCCTACCTCAAGTGGCGCCTGGAGGCCCAACGGATCCTCCAGGCACACGCCCCGGACAAAAATACCCTGGCCATTGCCAACGCCATGCTGACGGGAGATCGCTCCCTTTTGGACAAGGAGCTCAGACAGCGCTACGCGGATGCCGGCGCGATCCACATCCTGGCAGTATCGGGCCTCCATACGGGCATCGTTTACCTTTTCCTCGCAAGCCTGCTCAAACCCCTCGGAAAAAAACGAGCGGGACGGATCCTGAAAGGGGTCCTCTTGATCGCAGGCCTTTGGAGTTACGCGGCATTCACAGGGTTCTCGCCCTCCGTTAGCCGTTCCGCCACCATGTTCTCCTTCCTGGCCATCGGCCAGGCACACGACCGAAAAGCAGAGCCCATGAATGCCATCGCGGCCTCAGCCTTCTTCCTGCTCCTGATCGACCCCTACCTCCTCTTTCAACCCGGGTTCCAGTTCTCCTACCTGGCCGTTACCTCGATCGTCCTCTTCCACCCAGCCCTCCACACCCTTTTCTATATCCCCTGGAAACTCGCCGACAAAGCGTGGACCCTGACCTCGGTCTCGATATCCGCCCAGATCGGCGTCTTCCCCATAGCCCTCTATTACTTCGAACAATTCCCCAATTACTTCATCATCACCAACCTGGCGGCCATACCCCTGGCCGCAGCGATCCTTTACAGCGGTGGAGCGGCCATGGTCCTGAAGGCCACAGCAGACCTCTCCATACCCCTTACAACCCTCTTTTACCCCTTGGTCCAGCTCAAGGTCGGGATCGTTGAAGCCATTGCCGAACTCCCCGGCGCCGTGACGGAAGGAAGGGTTACCAGCATACCCGAGATCCTCCTCATCCAGGCTACCTGTTTCTCCTACTTCATCTTTTATAAAAGGAGGCGGATCGAATGGTTGCGCTATACACTCATGGCCCTCTGCGGAGTGCTATTGGTCCGTCTTTTCTGAAGAAGCCACGGATCCCCATCACCCTGCCCCATAACGAAAAAACATGCGCCCACCACATTTCCGCTATGACCCCTGCCTGAATCCCTCAGAGAGACAAAAAGGAAACAATAAAGGACAGAAGACCCCCTTCTTCACCAAACGCTGTTAAAAAATCTTCGTTGAAAAGTCCCGGGAGCCCTTTAACTGTACTACATTAGTGGCATAGTGGTCCCTTTTCGGGGGTTACCTGTGAAGCGGACCGGAAGAGCCCGCGCTTAACGTCGGGGAACACAACCGATCAGAGGCCGGGATCGTCTTGAATATAATGAAAGCGATGGATGTGCTGCTCGATAACTACAAAGGCCAGGCCGTTTTAAAGCGGCTTCTGCTTTGGCTATGCTTGGGGGCCGGGACCTTGTCAACCGCTGTAGCCCAACCCGATGCCGATTTTAGTGCAAATGTACGCGAGGGCTGCGATGAACTCGTTGTGAGCTTCGGGGATGCCTCAACCGGCGATATCAACACCTGGGAGTGGGCCTTCGGGGATGGATCGGGCACGTCCAACCTCGAGAACCCGACCCACTTCTACGATTCACCCGGCACCTACGAGGTCACCCTTACCGTATCCGGCCCCGAGGGGAGCGACACGGAGAGCAAGTCGAGCTATATCGTCGTCCACGAATCCCCGAACAACGATTTCAGTGCCGATACCACCCAGGGATGCGACCCCCTCGAGGTCCAGTTCACCGACCAGTCAACCCCCGGCGATGCGACCATCACGTCCCGCGAATGGGATTTCGGGGACGGCGATAATTCAACGGCCCAGAACCCCGACCACACCTACACCGCACCCGGAACTTACAATGTCACCCTATTCACGGAGGACGGCAACGGCTGCACCGCCTCAAAGGTCAAGAGCGACTTCATTATTGTGGACGGAACGCCCAAAGCAGCCTTCACAGCAAGCGATACACTGGGATGTACGATCCCCTTCCAGGTGAATTTCAGCAACAATTCGACCGGCAACAATCTGTCCTATCAATGGGATTTCGGAGATGGCAACACCTCCACCAGTCCATCCCCCACCCATACCTATCAGAATTTCGGGGTCTACGAGGTGACGCTCATCACAACCACGGATCAGGGATGTGCGGATACAGCAAGGGACACCATCGATGTCCGGGAACTCCGGGCGGACTTCACGGTGGACCAGGACGCCAAATGCGCATCGAGCACCTTTAGCTTTACCGATCAAAGTACACCTTTTACCGATAGCTGGTCCTGGGACTTCGGCGATGGAAACACCAGTACCCAACAAAACCCCACCCATAGTTACGACAGCCCCGGCACTTATACCGTCGAACTGACCGTCACCAATCAACCGGGTTGTTCCGATACCGAGACCAAGACCGACACCATTACCGTACACCCCCTGCCCGATGTTGGCTTCCGGATAAGCGACAGCAATGCGTGTGAACTTCCTTTCCAAACGACCTTTGTGGACACAACAGCAAATGCCAGCAGCTGGACGTGGGACTTTGGCGACGGAACAACCGGAACAGGTAGCAATTTGAGCCATACTTACGATTCGGCAGGTGTTTACGACGTGGGGCTTACCGTTACCGATAACAATGGCTGTACCGACTCGATAACAGATAGCGCTGCCATTGAGATCATCGAACCCCGGGCCATGTTCCAAATGGACCCCGACAGTGGCTGTAAACCCCTCACGGTAGATCTTACGGACAGCTCCTTCTCAAAAGAACCCCTTAGCGATTGGTTCTGGGACTTTGGGGATGGGAACACATCCATGGATCAGAACCCGACACACACCTACCAGGATTCAGGCCTATACACCATCACGTTAGGAATAGAGAACATTGAGGGGTGCCAGGATACCCTCGTAGCAACGGACACCATTGGGGTGGGCATATCACCTACGGCGGACTTCGCCCCCAAAGACACCGAAGCCTGCCACGAAGTGACGGTCCCCTTCCGGGACAGTTCCAGCGAATTCAGCACAGGTTGGGAATGGCATTTCGGTGATGAGCAGATGAGCAATAAGCAGCATCCGGAACACACCTACGACAGCCTCGGCTATTGGGACGTGACCCTGGTCGCTTATCACCACGGCTGCCCTGATACCATCGAGGTGGATTCCGCCGTCCATGTACTCGGTCCCCTTACGGTCTTCGATGCCTCCCCAAAGAACATTTGCACCCCCCCCGACACGGTCAATTTCAGTGATGTGTCCGTGCTGGGGACGGACTACAAGTGGCGCTTCGGGGATGGGACCATGTCCACCAAAATGACCCCCGACCCCCATGAATACGACACCCCCGGTTCCTACGACGTCAGCCTCAAAGTGGAGAACGATACGAACAGCTGCGCTGACAGTTCGTCCCTGACCGTCAACGTATCCAAACTGGAAGCGGGCTTCAGCATGGATACCACGATCCAGTGTAACCCGAGCGAGATCGCCTTCCAGGACACATCCATCACCAATATGGGGATCGATCAATGGGAATGGCATTTCGGCGACGGGGATTCCATCGGACCCGGCTCCGGAAATATCAACAACGCCCCCAACACATCCGGCACTTATGATGCCCCCATCCATTCCTACGATTCCGCCGGGGTCTACGACGTGACCCTCATCGTCACCGACGCGATCGGTTGCATGGATACGGTTACCTTCCAGAATGCCGTCAACATCAGGCCCCTGCCTGACCCTGCCTTCACATCCGACACCACAAATGGCTGTGTACCCCTCACGATCGACTTCGAGGACCAGTCCCAACCCAAGAACATCATCGATGCCTGGGAATGGAGTTTCGGGGATGGGGACTCGGCGTTCACCCGGAACCCGGCCCATACCTACA
>CAYVSK010000107.1:0-340 GCA_964453635.1 uncultured Weeksellaceae bacterium
CCGGGATTGTCCGACAGAAACCCCCTTTTGGTTCGAACCTCTTAAAACGAGGGGCCGGCCCGGAGAACAAGCGGCTTTTCTGATCGGGGGCGGCTACGAGGATGTTCGGGTGCTTTGTGAGGTCGCTCAGGAAGGACGGGTCCTCGAAAAGAAGTGGTATCGCCTCGATCGGTCCAAGCGGCGGGTGGAGTTCTCCATTAAAGAAGCCTACAAGGGCAATGTGTCGGTCAGCTTCACGGCCATCCGTCACAGCCGCGTTTATCAAGAGACGGCCATTGTTCGGGTCCCTCGCACCGAGAAAGAGTTGGACCTATCCTTCTCTACTTTCCGGAACCGTCTG
>CAYVSK010000107.1:350-1413 GCA_964453635.1 uncultured Weeksellaceae bacterium
CATATAAGGGGGAGTGATGGGGAGCCCGTTTCGGCTGAGCTCCTGGCCACCATGTATGACGCTTCGCTCGACCAGTTCGTTCCTCATACGATCGATCTTCCCCTTGGGATGGATCGGGGATGGGGGCTATCCTGGGGAGGCCGGACGAGCTTCTCCTCACTGCATGCCACCACGCACGCAAATGATTGGAATCCTCATGTCCCATCCCCTTCACGATCCTTTCGGCAAATCGTCGGGACGGACCTTCTATTTAATCCGTATAGAAGGACTTTTGAGGTTGGAAATATGGAAATGGCGGAAAGCAGATCCGGTAGATCCCTGGAAAAGGTCGAGGAGAAGGAAAAGGAGGCCGTTCGTGCACACAGTGTGCCTTCCGACAAAAAAGCCGGCTCAAAGGATGCCACAGAAAAGAAAAAGCGAAAAAAGGCAGATATGCCTCCGCCGAGGAAGGACTTCAGCGAGACGGCCTTCTTCTATCCCCATCTCGAGACCAACGACAGTGGGGACGTGGTCTTCTCCTTCACGATGCCGGAGGCCCTCACCCGCTGGAACTTCATGGCCCTGGCCCACACGCCGGACCTCAGAACAGGGCAGCTCGAGGAAACGGTGGTGACCGATAAGCCTCTGATGATCACCCCGAACGCTCCGCGCTTTCTGCGGCAAGGGGATACCATCGTTATGGCCGGTAAGGTGAGCAATACCGCGGATAGCGCTCTCGATATCACAGGAAACCTGAAACTCTTCGATGCATTGACGATGAAAACCGTGAGTGGTCGATGTGGCTTGGAAGGGGCTGAGGAAAGCGTCCGTATTCCCGCCGGGGAAAGCCGGCCCCTTCGATGGCGCTTTCACGTACCGGAAGGGCTCGATGCGCTTACGTACCGGATGACAGCTCATACGGCGAATTTCTCGGATGGGATGGAAGACGCGATCCCGGTGCTACCCAACAAGCAACTCATCACCGAAACGATGCCTTTGCCCGTTCGGGAAAAGGGCGAACACGATTTCAGTTTCGAGAAGTTGAAGCATTCGGGTTCATCCCCCACCCTTCGCCACCATAAAC
>CAYVSK010000107.1:1423-7300 GCA_964453635.1 uncultured Weeksellaceae bacterium
TCTCCACCGAACCCATTTGGTACGCCGTCCAGGCGCTTCCAACCTTGATGGAAGGCCCCGATGAGGGGGCAGAAGCGGTCTTCAGCCGCTTCTATGCAGACCGTATTGCCGGGAAGCTACTGAACGATGCCCCGCGTATCAAAAGGGTCATCGAAGCCTGGCAGCGAAAGGATGCCAGTGCTTTCATGTCCAGGTTGCAAAAGAACGAGGACCTCAAGTCCATCGTCCTGAACGAGACCCCCTGGGTGATGGAAGCCAAAAGTGAGGCGGAACGGAAAAAGCGCATCGCCACCCTCTTTGATCTGAACCGCATGCAACGGCGCTCCGAGAAGGCCGTGGAGAAGCTTAGCGAAGTTCAGGGTGCCGATGGGGGATGGTCCTGGTTTCCCGGAATGCGCAGTGATCGCTACATCACCCAGCACATTGTAGCGGGAATGGGACATCTTTCATCGATGGGGATCGAGCTGGAAGAAAAGGACCCACGGCTCCCCGGCATGATCGAGAAGGCACTCGAATTCATGGATAAGCGGGTTGTTCAGGAATACAAGCAGGTAAGGGGGTCGGATCCGGACTTTAAGGAGAACGACCACCTCTCCCACACGGCCATTCAATACCTCTATGCCCGCAGCTATTTCCCGGACATGAAAATGAACCAGGAGACCGAACAGGCCTTTGACTACTTCCTGGATCAAGCCGCCGATCACTGGCTCGAAAAGGGGGTCTATATGGAGGGCATGCTTGCCCTGGCAGCGCATCGCTACGATCGTGAAAACCTGGCCGGTGATATCATGAAGTCGCTCGAGGAAAGGGCTTTGCGCGATCCGAAAAAGGGGATGTACTGGAAGAACGCGGCCAGTAGCTATCACTGGTACGAGGCCCCCATCGAAAGGCACGCGCTGATGATCTTGGCTTTCGATGAGATCAAGGGGGATATGGAGGCGGTGAAGGAACTCCAGGTCTGGCTCCTCAGGCAAAAGCAAACGCAGGACTGGGGTACCAGCAAGGCAACCGCCCGGGCTTGCTATGCGCTCCTGGCCAAAGGGGACAGGACAATGGAGAAGAGGGAGGTCCCCACTTTCGAGGTGGGGGGCGAGAAAGTGGACCCTCAGGAAGGGGCTGGTGCTGACATTGAAGCCGGTACGGGGCATTTCCGGACATCCTGGCACGGCTCGGAGGTCCGGCCGGGAATGGGGGATGTGACGCTCCAAAAGAAAGACAGTGGCCTTTCCTGGGGGGCCATGTACTGGCAGTATTTCCAGGATCTGGACAAGGTGAGCTCCTCTGATGACGGATCGCCACTATCGCTCAAAAAGGAGCTCTATCGCGTCAAAAAGACGGAGACCGGAGAATCCCTACATCGGATCGAAAAAGGGGATACCCTGGAGCTGGGGGACCGCATACAGGTCCGAATGGAATTGCGGGTGGACCGGAAGATGGAATACCTCCATCTCAAGGATCTCCGGGGCGCCGGCCTGGAACCGGTCGGGACCCGGTCCGGCTACCGCTACCAGGATGGCCTGGGCTACTATTGCTCCATCCGGGACGCCTCGATGAACTACTTTTTCGACCGGGTCACACCGGGCACTTACGTCCTCGAATACCCCCTGCGGGTCGCCAGCAAGGGCGATATGTCCAGCGGGACCGCCACCATTCAATGCATGTACGCCCCGGAATTCCGGGCGCATTCGGAGGGGGTTCGCTTGCGGATCGAATAAGGGTCAGATGTCCTTCTTTCATTCCACCCTTAACAATTGATCCTTATGGGTCTCGAGCGGCTCAAAGACCCCCTGACGATCGGTAACATCGTTCAACTCCATGCCCCCCTTGAGATTCTCGATATCGATGGAAAAGTTCAGGAACTTTCGTTTGGTGGCCACTTTCGCCCCGGTGGAGAGGGTCTTCCAATCGGTCCAGGTGGCTGACAAGCCGCCAACCGGAAGGATCGAGACCCACATGCGGACCTTTTCGGGTTTACCTTCTTGATCGAGAATCCACAAGTACTGGTCCCCCGGCGTTACACCGCCCTGGGTGAAATGCGTCAGGACCCCGTCCTTGTTCCGATCGTCTTTTGGGATCTTGCGTTGAACACCCTTATCGAAGGCCTTGGCCGGCCCGTTTAACCAGAATTCGTCGTTGCAGAAATAGGACCAGGCCTTGTTGATGCTGGCCTGGGCTTTCTTTCCTTCCAAAAGGGTATCGTTCGAATAGGCGAGCCCTTTCGGGCCTTCATCCAGGAGCAAAAGGGCCTTTTTGTCCTTCCATCGGACCTCAACGCGGTCGCGCTCCTTGTCCCACAAAAAGTGATGGGGCCCGCTGAAGGTCCAGCGGATGTAAGCCGTGCTATCCCAGGCCGTTCGATCGATGGCCTCCAGCATTCGCTTGGCCCGTTCATCCGCTTTTTGGGAAGCCTCGGCTTCGGGTGGTTCCTCGTGGACGAAGAGCCAAATACCGATCCCGGCGAGGATCATAAGCCCGACGAGGGAAAGGAGGCCGATGCCGGTCCATTTGAGGAATTTTTTCATGGTCGTGTTCGCTCGATGAAACGCCAAATTACAAATTTCGGATCCCAAATAAATGGACGTCCCTGATTAGTGTTGACCTATTTTAGTGGTCAACCTATGTCAGGGACGTACAAATCTACAATGACCGAAACCCCACTGGTACAAAGCTACTCTTTTCCGGGTTCAAAGGCGGTTTGGGAAATTGGAATATTGTATATTAGTTGAGACTTGGATCTTGATATTTGTAATTTCCAGTTTTAAGTCCCCGTGAACTACCTCTCCGTCGAGAACATAACGAAGACTTACGGGATCAAGACCCTCTTCGAGCAGGTCTCCTTCGGGGTCCAGAAAGGCCAGAAGATCGGCCTCATCGCCCGCAACGGAGCGGGGAAGACGACCCTCCTGAAATGTCTGGTGGGACAGGAGACGCCTGACGAAGGTTCGGTCACCTTTCGCAAGAACGTGCGGGTCGGTTTTCTCGACCAAGAAGCGGACCCTGCTGACGACAAGACGGTGCAGGAGGTCCTTATGGATCCGACGGACCCGATCATGGAGGCCGTGGCCTTTTACGAAAAGGTGGTGAACGGCTCGGACCAGTCGCGCCTGCAGGAGGCGATCGACAAGATGGAGCACCAGCAGGCTTGGGACGTGGAGGCCCGGATCGACCAGGTCACCACCAAGCTCCAGTTGCCGGACCGCCAGGAGCGCGTCGGGATCCTGTCCGGAGGCCAGAAAAAGCGCCTGATGCTTGCCAAGGCGCTTATCGAATCGCCGGATTTCCTCATCCTCGATGAACCCACGAACCACCTCGACCTGGCTATGATCGAGTGGCTCGAGGAGTACCTTCTGGCGGATGATATCACCCTCCTCTTGGTAACGCACGACCGCTACTTCCTCGAGCGTGTATGTGGGGAGATCCTGGAGTTGGACAATGGTACGATGTACCGCTACAAGGGGAACTACCAGTATTTCATCCGCAAGAAAGCGGAGCGGGAGGAAGCGGAACAGCTTCGTGTGGAAAAGGCCCAGAATCTCCTGCGGAAGGAAAAGGAATGGATGAGCCGCCAGCCCAAGGCGCGGGGGACCAAGGCCAAGAGCCGGAAGGACGACTATTACGAGCTCAAACAAGAGGCCACGGAAAAACCCGAAGAGGAATCCATGGACCTCGATGTGAAGGTGGAGCGCCTTGGGGCGAAGGTCCTCGAGGCCCACAAGATCAAGAAGCGCTACGGCGAGCAAGTGATCCTCGATGACTTCGAGCACGTCTTCAAGCGGAAGGAAAAAGTCGGGATCGTCGGGCCCAACGGCGACGGGTCCGGGAAGACCACCTTCCTCAACATTCTCGCTGGACTGGAAGAACCGGACGGCGGCAAGATCGTTCACGGGGAAACCCTGCGCATCGGCTATTATCGTCAGGAAGGCCTGCAGTTCGACAACAGCCAGCGCGTGATCGAGGTCGTCCGCGATATCGCTGAATTCATCCCGCTCGCCAAGGGAAAGGAACTATCCGCGGCAAAGATGCTGGAGCGTTTCGGCTTCCCCCGGAAGCGGCAGTGGGAACACGTCGAGAAGCTTAGCGGAGGCGAAAAACGGCGCCTCTACCTGTTGACCATCCTGATGGACAACCCCAACTTCCTGATCCTCGACGAGCCCACGAACGACCTCGACATCTACACCCTGAACGCCCTGGAGGACCATCTCCGCCACTTCCCCGGTTGCCTCCTCGTCGTATCGCACGACCGCTTTTTCATGGACAAGCTCGTCGACCACCTCTTCGTGCTCAAGGGTGGGGGACAGGTTCGCGACTTTCCCGGCAACTACTCGGATTTCCGGAAAAAAGAAGGATTGGGGGCCGAGGAAGAGAAACAACCCAAGAAAAAGAGCGGGAACGCCACCCCGAAGAAGCAGCAAGGATCGAGCCCCAAAAAGGGGTTGAGCTACAAGGAAAAGCGGGAGAAACGCTCCCTCGAGAACGCCATCGATAAGCTCGAGAAGGAAAAGGCCGAGCTCAGTGAACGGATCAATTCCGGGGAGCTCGATCAGGAGAAGCTCACCGAGCTCTCTGAGCGCCTCGGGGTCGTGATCGAGGAGATCGAGGAGAAGACCGAGTGGTGGATGGCCCTGGAAGAGACCGCCGAAAAGGGGTCGTGATGGATCCGTAAAGGGTTCACCCAGAGGCCGCAGGGAAGGGCAAAGGACGCGGGGGTTTTTGACCGATATCACAAGCCCGACCGGGAAAGCCAGGGAAAATTGATGAAAAATCCTCTATTATCCCTCATTCACGCCCTTCATTGGCCTTGTCCTCCAGTTTCTCCAACAACTCTTTCGCCTGCGCCAAGTGCCTTTCCTCGTGGCGCACAAGCACTTCGAGCACGGTCCGCAATTCCAGCACCACAGCCCTCGATGCCGGGGAATGGATGACCGGGTTCTTGTCCAGGAGCTCCGCATAGGCCTGGTAGCGTTCCTTCAAATGGGCCTGGTGGTCCCGGAAGGCTTCGATCACATTCTCGTCCTCGCCTTGCTTTTCGGGGGTCCATTGTTTCAGGGTCGCTGTCTTCCGCTTTTTTCGACTGGTCGGGTCAACCGCTTTGAGGAGCAAGCTCCCGAGTTTGCGGGGGATCCAGCGGAAGTAACCGACGAAGGGGGTCGATGTCTTGCCTCTTTGATGATCGTCAATGACCTGGATATAAGAGCGGTTCAGGACGATCAGGTGACGCAGGTTCTCTGCGATGCTCCATCGATCCCTGGATGCTTTCCAATGAAGGCTATCCGGACCGAGGCTTCCGAAGTGTTCTTTCACTTCCCTGGTCACCTGATCGATCCGTTCGGTCCATTCCTCTATAGACGTGTTCCTCATGAGGCCTTTTATTCATTGCCCGTCCGTGGATCCAGGCTCCTTTTAGGATCCAAGATCGTTATTTTTGACGATCAGTTAGGAAGATCTGAAGAAATCTAAACAGAAAAGGAGAAAATGTGCTCCTCCATCGAGGACAACTGGGACCTCGGTCTTTTCTACCGATCCTTCTACATCGAGACCACCCGGGAATTCACCAATATTGCCCACTTTTCTTACCTCCGCTTGAAATGGAGTTTTTAGAAAGAAATATATATTTTTCACTGTGTTATCACTGTGATAAATATATATTTTTTACCCCCCACACACTAGTACTGCGTACTGAGAAGTATGGGGTGATACTTTGCTAGGGTCTGAAAGGAAGTGCGTTTCAATGATAACAATCCCCCCTTCATCCATTTTCATGCCCTTATAGGGAAAGGTGAGATGAAATACTGAAACTTGCTGCGACCCACCATTTCAGTACTACTTCCCGATACAGAAAATTGTTCAACACCTCTTCCCTATAGGTCCGGTTGAAGC
>CAYVSK010000108.1:0-5282 GCA_964453635.1 uncultured Weeksellaceae bacterium
CACCGAAAGCGGGACCTACAACGATACGATCCCCAGCACCACAGGCTGCGATACGGTCCACACGATCGAGCTGACGATCGACCCTGTGGACACAGCGGTGACCCGAAATGGAGCGACATTGAAAGCAAGCGAAAGCAATGCCAGCTATCAATGGCTGGATTGCGACAACGGTCATGCGGCCATCCAAGGGGCAATGGACCAGGAGTTCACGCCCACCAGCAACGGAAATTACGCCGTGGAAGTCTCAAAAGGAGGTTGTACGGACAGCTCTAATTGCCATAGTGTGACCACGATCGGTGTCGTTGAACAGTCATTCGGCCCCGGATTCAAGATTTACCCCAACCCCACAAAAGGGCGCATTACCATTGATCTCGGAGCGACCCATGAAACCGTCACCATTCGGGTCAGGGACCTGGAAGGAAGGCTTACCGATAAGCAAAGCCGCCGGGAGCTTCGGGAGATGAAGATCACACCAGGGAATTCAAAAGGCGTCTACCTCCTGGAGATTCGGGCCGGTGATCATCGTGCCCGGGTCCGTGTGGTCCGGGAGTGATCTGCTCCCTTCGTTTCCAGCAAGCCACTCTTTCGAAGGCTCATCCCTATGGAAGAAGCCTGAACGATCCAGGGAAAGAGTTATCCGTCGGCCAGGTCGTCGAGATCCTCCGCATTGATCACGAACGCTGACCGACTTTCCCCGGAGGCCTGGAAGAGGCCTCGTCCTCCATTGGAGATGTTCGTCGGCAGATCGGCCGGAGGTGCGCCGCCGAAGGGGCCTCCCTGATCGCCGGTTTGTTCGTTGAAGACCTCGTAAAATTCATCACAGATCCGATCGACCGTAAGCACCCGAAGAACCAGGGTATCTCCGGCAGCGACCTCGCTCAATTCAAAAGACTGGACAGCCAGGGATATCTCTTTTTTCAGGTCTTCATCATCCAAAACGGATTTTTCCGAAGCTTTCTGAGAAAGCAATTCCCCGTTCCGGTACAGATCGAAATAGTAATGATCCCCCGGTCCCTGAAGTTCCGTAAAATGGGCGACGACATTGATCGTCGTATCCTCGACCTCATTGTTCCCGGGCCCGATGAATTGAAAAGGGTCGATCCTGAGACCGAGCGAATCGATCTCAGGAACCGTATCCACAGCACTACCACTCCGATAGGTATCGCCCTTCCATTTCAGCTCCAATTCGCAACTATCTCCCCGGGAAAGGGAAAAGCCCGGAGGTGCCATATAGTAGCCCGCGGAATCGGGATCGGTGTTCTCCATGAAAGTCCAATCCTGACCGCCCACGGAGACCTGGACGGGGACCCCCGAAATCGCCGGGGTAGCCCCGGTTTCGTAGTAAGGCCGGGTGGTACTCAACCGGACGGCCTGAGCCGAAGCGGCACTATCCGTCAGAAAGCTCTCCACCACCAGGTCCGGTTCGGTCTGTTCATCCAGATCGAGTTCCACTTCCTTTTGGCAAGCAGCCAGCAAGAGCACCAGAAAGGGAAATAGGGCCCATCTGTACGAGGGACCTTTCTTTCCAAAAGGATCAACGATCTTTTTCATGTAGCTCATTCTTTTGGGCATAGGGCTTGCTTAAAAGACAAAATTCCAGGTAATAGCGGGCAAGGGCCCCGGGATGTAGACGATCTCGGAAATGGGTTCCCCCTGGTCGTTCTCGCTATAATCGACAGTGATGGGGTTCTTTCTGGCATAGACATTGTAGACCGAAATGTCCCAGTGGCTACTGAATTTCTCGCCCTTGTCGTTCTTTCCGAGCGTCACGCCGAAGTCCACCCGGTGATAAGCAGGCAGGCGATTGACGTTGCGGTCCCCGTAAACCGGGACCAAGTCGCCTTGATACTCGAGGCGCCCCACCGGGAGGGTAATGGCCTTTCCACTTCGGTAGGCAAAGTTCGTCGACACCTCCAACCAATCCTTGATGGGATAGGCCATCGTTAAAGACAGATTGTGCCGCTGATCATACGGGGCGAAATAGGGGTCCCCCTCATTGATCCCGGGGACTTTACGCTCCGTACGCGACCAGGTGTAGCTCAACCAACCGGTGAGGTCCCCCTCTTTCTTTTTGGCGAGCAGCTCCATCCCGTAAGACCATCCCCGCCCGATCCGCAGTTCCTTTTCCAGGTACTCGTTGCCCAGGATATCCGCATTGTCCACATAATCAGAGAGCTGCCCGATCGATTTGTAATAGAACTCGGCGGAGGTCTCCACCGCATTGTCCGCAAAATTCCTGAAATAGCCCAGAGCCACTTGATTCGAGGTCTGAGGGGGGATGTTGTTGTTGGTCGTGTACCAGGTATCAAATGGGGCACCGGCCGTGGAGCTGCGCGCCCGCTGTACGTACTGGACCATGCGCTGATAACTGGCTTTTATCGAGCTCTTTTCATCCAGGGTATAGCGCAATGAAAGGCGGGGCTCCCATCCCAAAAAGGTGGTATCCACGGTCCACGGATCGATACCCACGGAATCCGTGACCCGATATTCCTGCAGATCCCCCTTATCCAGCTCGTAGCGATTCCCCGGACCGACCCGTTGGAAACCCGAGAGCCGAAAGCCGTATTCGGCCTTTAAAAGGGGCACGATCTCATGTTCATGGCTAATATAAGCCCCGTGCTCCCATCCATTGTTCTTGCTCAGGGTATCCGAGGATGCGAGCGCCCCATCTATTTCTGCCTCAATGATCCCCGGATCGAGCTGATGATAGGTGGAGCGAAGACCAAAGCGAACGGTCCGGTCCTGGCTCGGATAATAGGAAAAATCCGCTTTGAACTTGTAATCCGTGATAAAGGACCGCCATTCGAAGCGTTGGGGCCCGACATCCCCCTGAATGTTGAATTGATAATTGGTAAAAACAAAGGAGAAATTGGAGAAAAGCTTATCGCTGAAGAGGTGATTCCAGCGGACCGTTCCCGTGGCATTGCCCCAATCGAAACCGAAAAGGTCCCCCAATTGCGTCACGTCCCGACCGAAATAACCAGAGAGGTAGAGCGTATTGTTCTCGTCGAAGGTATAGTTGACCTTCCCGTTCAGGTCGTAGAAATAGAGGTCGGTGTTGCGGAGGGAGGAGTCATTGGCAAAATTGAGGAAGAGGTCGGCATAGGTCCGACGGCCGGTCAGAAGGAATGAGGAGGTATCCTGCTTGATCGGTCCTTCCACCGTTGCCCGGGAGGATATGGTACCGATCCCGCCCGAGGCGGTAAGGTCCTTTGAATTGCCTTCTTTCATTCGGATGTCGAGGACCGAGGACAATCGTCCCCCATATCTTGCCGGGGTCCCTCCTTTGTAAAGCGTGAAATCCTTGACGGCATCGGGATTGAAAACAGAAAAGAAATTAAAGAAATGAGAGGCATTATAGACGGTGGCCTCGTCCAACAGGATCATGTTCTGGTCCGATCCTCCGCCCCGGACATTGAAGCCCGTGCTACCTTCCCCTCCGGACTGAACACCAGGAAGGAGCTGGACGGTCTTGAGCACATCCACTTCACCGAGAAAAGCCGGGATCTTCTCCACTTGCTCCATTTCAATTTTATCTGCGCTCATCTGCACATCCTTCACATTCCTGTCCTTTTTTTCGCCCGTGACCGTGACTTCATCAAGTTCCTCAGAAGACGAGCCCAGTTCAACATCGATCTTCTTGTTCTCCGTGAGTTCGACCGTCTTCTCCACCGACTTCTTACCAACGAAGGAATAGGTCAGGTTGTAAGTGTCCGCCTCAAGGGTAATGGAATAATACCCATAACTGTTGGTGCTCGTACCTCCCTTGGTCTCCTGCACATAGACGGTGGCCCCGATGAGTTCTTCCCCGGTGGTTGCATCACGGATGTGGCCACTGATCGTGTATTTTTCCTGAGCCAGTACCGATGTTCCGGATAAGAGGAAAAAGAGGAGAAGGGATATCAGGCCAGGCAAAACGGGAAGAACCCCTTGAAGGGCTTCCCAACCGCCTTGGCTTTTCCCGAGAACAAAAGTTTTTGAGGGCACTTTTACCGTTTTTGGAATCTTCCTTAAAAGGGTTAGCCGAAATTTGTCCAAGCGAAGCTAAAAGAAATTGAACAGCCCTTCATACCCTAAAAGTGGGTGCAAATGATAAGGATCAGCCAACAAAAAGAGCTGGGAATCATTCTCGGTCCGAGCGGAAGCACCTGAAGTTCATCCAAAACACTGAATTAAAATTACTTGAACAAAAAAGAAAGACCTTTTTACCGCACGGATGAAACGATCGACCAAGGGTAACGAAGTGACTTGGCAAAAGAAACCAGAAATTCCTGCGGCTCTCATTCATTGATCACCGAAGGGAAAATCCAGCGGGTCCGGATAATGGCGATACAATCGGCCCGATGGGTCAGGTTCACCGGCACTTCGGGCTTCCTCGGGGTTTTTTGACGGGCCAGTGAACGAGCCGGGTGTCTTTCACCCCCGACCAAAGCACAAAAACGGAGAACGGTCGTATCGAAGTCCCGGGCGTGCATTGGCTTCTTTTCAGCCGCCAGGAAGGCTCTCCCGTTCTCACGTTCGGACACTTCAGAGGAAGGGTCAAAAGCACTTTTTGGGAAGTGGCCGGAGGCCTTTTTCCACGCTTTTTAATTTAGTGCCCTGGAAGCTTCTTCTACAGTACAAAAGCAAGTCCATGAAAAAACTGAGCGCAGGCCTTTTGATGTACCGCGTCCGCGAAGGGCGTTACGAATATTTCCTGGGGCACCCCGGGGGTCCCTACTTTAAGAACAAGGATGCAGGGACCTGGTCGATCCCCAAAGGGGAGCCCGACTACGAGGACGAGCTTTTGGAGACGGCCAAAAGGGAATTCCAGGAGGAAACGGGCATGACGCCGGAAGGCCCGTTCCAATCCCTGGGGGAGCAGAAACGGAAGGACGGAAAAGTGATCCATGCCTGGGCTTTTCAGGGGGATCCGGGGACCGATGAAATGGACCTGTCCGCGACCAGCAACACCTTCCCCATGGAATGGCCTCCCCGATCCGGAGAAAGACAACATTTTCCGGAACTGGACCGCGGGGCTTTTTTCACCCCGGAAACGGCCCGCCAGAAGATCAACCCGTCGCAGGTGGTGTTTTTGGACCGTTTCGAAGGAGAGAATAGGGTATCCTGAATGCTCGGGGTTGCTTAGATGGGATATTTTTGGAGTGGCGAAATAGCGAAGTAGCGAGGTAGAGAATAGAGGCAAGGATCCCCACATGAACGAGATCGTCCATCCCACCCTTTTGATCGACCGCGATCAATGCCGCCGGAACATCCGGATGATGGAGGAACGTGCCAGAATG
>CAYVSK010000108.1:5343-5731 GCA_964453635.1 uncultured Weeksellaceae bacterium
CGAAGTAGGCCGTTTATTCAGGGAAGCCGGTATTGAACAGATCACGGTATCAAGCACGGATATGGCCGAACGGTTCGCAGGGGACGGATGGCCGGACATCACGATCGCTTTCCCGGTGAACGTCCGGGCCATTGAGGCCATCAACGCCCTCGCTGCCCGTGTCCATCTGAACCTGCTGATCGAATCGGTCGAGGCCGTCGAAAGGCTTCAGGCCGCTTTGCAGCACCCGGTCGGGGTCTATATCAAGATCGATACGGGGTATCAACGGACCGGGGTTGATTGGGAGGATCATCACCGCATCCGGGACATTCTTTTCGCGCTGGACCATTCAGAGCGAACGCGGGTCCGGGGTTTCCTCTGTCATGCCGGCCATAGTTACGATCGTCGT
>CAYVSK010000108.1:5741-6911 GCA_964453635.1 uncultured Weeksellaceae bacterium
CGAGGAGACCCACCGGGACGCGACCGTGAAAATGACCGCCGTTCGGGAGAAGTTCCTTTCGGTCCATCCGGAACTCGAACTCTCGGTCGGCGACACTCCCACCTGCAGCCAGGCCTCCGACCTGGGCCTGGCCGATGAGATACGGCCCGGGAACTTCGTCTACTACGACCTCATGCAAGTTCAGATCGGTTCCTGTACGGCGGACCAGATCGCCGTTGCCATGGCCTGTCCCGTTGTTGCCAAACACGAGGATCGGCGGGAAGTGGTCGTCCACGGCGGAGCGGTGCATTTTTCCAAGGACCGGATCGAGGAAAGTGGCCGGCCAATATACGGGAGACCGGTCGAGGACCGGGGGGACCTTTGGGGTGCGATCATCGAGGGGGGCTGGGTCCGGAAACTGTCCCAGGACCACGGGATCGTAAGGCTTCCCAAGGAAAAGCTCGAACGAACCCACGTTGGCGACCTGCTGAAGATCCTCCCCGTTCATTCCTGTCTTACTGCCGATCTGATGGAAAGACAGGTCTTCGTTTAGGGGCGTGCCACCTTCACTCTGAATTGTATATTTGTACTCCTTTCAACAGGAGAGGTGGGTGAGCGGCTGAAACCACCAGTTTGCTAAACTGGCGTACCGGTATTTCCGGTACCGGGGGTTCGAATCCCCCCCTCTCCGCAACCCCTTACTGTATTCCTTTGTTATCAATGTTTTACGGTAAGGGGTTTTTATTTTGGTCCCAAATAAGGGGCTACTATGAAATGAAAAGGGAAAAAATCGGGAATCGTTCAGGGCGATCCAGGAGGGGTCAATTCAGGCAATAACGAAGCGGCACATCCACAACCCCGGCGATCTCCTCAACGTTCTCTTTCCTGGCCTCCCACAATTGCCCGTGGTGGTCCTGAACGTTCAGCATCTTTCGGGAGTGTTAGGGATTTATCACCCTTACCCCGGACCCTTTCTCATCTTCCTGTGGGGATGATCAGGGCTTTCTTCGTGAAAGGTCCCATGCCTTCAGTTAGCTCTTCCCGCATTTTTATTTTTATGCCGTGGACGACCTTTATCTTAGTGACCATGAGAACGAACAGCATTCTCACCCGTGCTTTCCTGACGGTTCTTCTGATAGGGTTTGCGCTTCCTTTAGTACAAGGCCAGGAACTCCCCCCAAAGCTCACCAC
>CAYVSK010000109.1:0-6851 GCA_964453635.1 uncultured Weeksellaceae bacterium
GGTCGGTCCCAATACTTACGACTTCCAGGTCAACGGGGAAAAGGCAATCCGGGGTATCGACGATCCGAATATCGTCCACGGCGATATCACCACTCGATGGCCCATCGCTCACTGCCCTGAAGCGCAATTGCACCACCTGGGCGGAAAAGCTGTCAAGATGGGCCACCGTTCTCTGCCAGGAATCGGAGGGGCCGTCCTGTTGGGCACCCACGAGGGGCTCGTGAACATCCTCGGTCCAGGTCTGACCGCTATCGGTCGACAGATCAATGTGAAGGGTTCCGATGGCATCCCCGGCCATGTGATACCAGAAATCCAGAATGGGCTCGTCAAGCCCCTTCAGATCAACGAGCGGGGTGGTCACGGTGGTCACATCGCCGGCACTTCCATTGGTAGCCTCGGTATAGATGTAGACCCCGTTGGTCGTTCCTTTGCTATGGTCCACCAGCGGCCCCGTTTCCAACGAATTGGTCGCCCCGGCATGCAAAAGCCATCTGTATTCAGTGGTCGTATTGGCCGGTTCGTTATTGAAACAATCGAAGCCCGTTGCATCGAGGCTGGGCGTATCCGTTTCAAAATCCTTCTTATAGGGGGGAACGATGGTGCCACAATCGGTCGTAAAGGTAGCCGGGAAAGACCAGTCGCTGCTGGTACCAAGTTCCGGGCAGCTATCCTGCACATACACATCGTAGTCGGTCGACGGAGACAGCCCGGTCAGCGTATAGGGTTTAGAGCTCACCCCTTTGGCCATTGTCCCTTTTCCGGAATCGGGTTCAAAGCCGGAAGGGCCCCAAATTAGATTCCAGGTATTGGCTCCTCCGCTCGTCCATTCGACCTCGGCAGTGGTGTCGGTAACGTTGATGGCCTCTACGCCGATAGGTTCCTCGCAGGTCCGTTCATCGAGCCTCAGGTCGAAACGGGTGGTATCGGGGGCCCCATTGGTAGCGATCACGATGAAATAGCGGGTCCCACTGTCGAGCGCCAAAGCAGGGATGCTGATATCCGTTATTGTCCCATCATTGGAGGAATCTGCTACACATGCGCTGGCAACATCGGGGCACGCTTTCAGGACCTGAACCGCCGTATTGGTATCCGTGATCCCCTCCAGGCGAAGGTCAACCAGCATGTCGGCAGACGGGGTAAAACGGTAAAGGATCTCATTACCCTGAACGAAAACACTGTCACAGGGAGAGCTCCCATAGTCATCCCCCATATCGGCCGTCCGCTGGTCCACGTCATTGAAAGGCAACCCAAAGACGGGGATGGGATCACTGCAATCCATGCCCTGTTGGCCTAAGACCAAAGAAGCGGGGCCCCCTGCAAGCAAGAAACAGAGCAGGACCTTTAACAGGGGGCTGGTCCATCGGGTCGAAGCCATTTGATAGAAAATGAGGGCCATCCCACGAAAATAAGCAAAGCACTTCACCCCTCCCCCAATGCGATTCCAGTCTCAACTCCCCGGACAAACGCTAAACGAAGGTTCTTGCATTCATTCTTCGGCAAAGAAATAGCGCAGATCGATGGTGATGTAGTTCCCCGGCAGGTCGAGTCGTCTTTCAAAGACCTCATTGCCCTTTTTGTAATTCACGACCATGACGGCCATGTCGGTAAAGGGCTGATGGAAGGAACCACCCAGGTAAAAGCGACCGGCCCCTTCGGTCCGGTATTCGAAGCCTACATTGGCCAGGATCGCAGCCTGGATCCACTCATTCCGAATGGTCAACTGGTTGAAATAGCTGTCACTCGTGCTCACATCGCTGGGGAACATATCAAAAGAAACGCCGGCCGCGCTGTTCATGTAGAAGCGCTCCCCGATCCGCACGTAATACAAAGCCCGCAGGGGGATCTCGTAGTTGACGAACTCGAAATCGGAGACCCCGGTGAAGGCACTATCAGGATCGCGGATCGTCAGGTCGTAGTCCCTTTCCACGTAATTGATCCCCACTTCCGCTGAGAAATGTTCCGTAAAATCCTTGCGGATCACCATCCCGAAGGTATAACCGAAGGCGGGGATCACTTCCACCTCGATAGGGTCCCGGACGTTGGTCACCGGGCCGGTATTGAGGAAGCTACTCGTAAAAACCGGTTTGAACTGGATCCCGAAGGTCTCGCCACTTTCTCTTTCCGCCGGATCTTTATCCACACTTTGATCTTGAGCGGGAAGCGTATTTGAAAGGGAAAAAAGGAGAGAAAGGAGGATAAAACAGCCGTATCCGTTGCCTTTCAGGGTCATAGCCCGACCCTGAGTTTCTGTCCGACGTAAAGGGGGGTATTCCGCCGGATCCCGTTGAGCTCACACAGTTTGTTCACGGAGACTCCGTAGTGTTTTGCGATCTTGTAGAGGTATTCCCCACTTTCAACAGTGTGAAACTCGGTCCCTTTGAAATAAGCCGCATAGCCGAAGCGCTGCCGGGTCTTGAGCACGAGGGTGTCACCCAATAAATGTTTGTCCTCAAAATCGATCAGATGGGCAGGATTCACCGGAACACCCCGGAAGCGTACTTCAAAGTGAAGGTGACTGCCAGTGGAATGACCCGATGACCCACCGAGCCCCACGACATCCCCGGCTTCTACCATATCCCCGACATCAGCTCGGAAACGGTGGAGATGGGCATAGACGGTCTCCAGGCCGTTGTAATGGCGGATCACGACCACCCGGCCATAGCCCCGATAGCGTCCAGAGAAACGGACTTTACCCGGGAAAGCCGCATAGACGGTATCCCAGACCTGAAGATCGATATCGACCCCCCGGTGCATATCCCCATCCCGCATGCCATACGGGCTGGTGATGAGCTGTTTGTCCAGAACGGGATGATCCTTTAAGATGGGATGATGGTACCCACAATTCTTTTTCGGCTCCCGCAACTTCAAGCGGATCGCGGTATCCTTTTTGGCAAGGGAGCGGTCATAAGGCTTAAAGGACTCGGTATCCCACTTTTTGTAAAAATAATGGGCGGGATGGGGGGATTCGGCGGTGGGGACCATGAAATCGTCGTAGGCAGGGCCGCCCCCTTTGTCCTCCCGGAGTTGAATCTTCAGGCGCAAGGCCCGTATCGGGGTGTGGGGGACCGTATCCAGATCGAAGAGGGAGTCCACCCGCCGATGGAGGACCGATCGCTCCTTCGTTCTAAGCCGCCTGAACAAACGAAGCTCCTGCAAGAGGGTCCCCGGCACGGTGTCCAGGGTGGCGAGGGAATCCGCCAGGCGCGCCAGATCTTTGTCGGTGGGGTGCTCGGAGATATCGACGACCTCGTACAAGCGGGGGGCTTCCTCCGCAGAAGGCACATCATCCCGTCCATCCCCTTTGCCACCAAAAGGGTCGCCTTTGGGTGGGAAGGTGAGCCCCATTGAACCCAGAACGAGCGATCCCACAAGGACCGACAACGTCCTTTTTAACCGTAAAAAACCTAACATTCAGACAACTATTACAACCCCAACACAATCGGGAACTAACGAAGATAAGAATTTTCCGAATAGTCGACTGATAAAGGAAAGAAGACAGAGGACGCGCTATCACCCGCTGGCGAAGTAACCGACAAGGGCCAAACCCACTACCAGGACAAAGATCAGGATCAAGAGAACCCGGAATCCCTTCTGGGGTATAAAGCGGTTCCGGAATTTGCCGTAGACCTGCCAATTGAGTTTCTCGGCCCGGGTAAGGTAGCGGCGGTGGACCGCGTACAACCAAAGCGGTTTTTCCGCGATCACATCTTTCTCGTAGGTGATATCGTTTTCCTTCAAGAGCTTTTCAAAATGATCGCCCCAGGCTTCTTCAGAAAAATGAAAGACCACGTACTGGTCATTCGTGGGATGTTCCTGATAATTGGTGAAATTGAGGTTGATGACGTTGTTCATGGCTCACCGATCCATTCAACGTAGTAATCGCGCGGTTTACGCTGGCTTTTGGGCCATTCCCCCGCCGGGTATCCGAGATGGAAAAACCCCAGGCATTTGTCCTTTTTGGCCAGACCGAGCAGCTCCTTCACCTCATCCGTATAGACCACCGGCGGAGTGTTCCAACAGCCTCCCAACCCGTATGCCGTGGCCGTCAAATGGATATTCTGGACTGCACAAGCAACAGCGGCCACTTCCTCTTCCTCCGGCAACCCCGCTTCCTCATCGCGGTCCATACAGATCGCGATCAGGACCGAACTGTTCGCAACATCCCCCTGAAGCTTTTGAGGGTCCGCCCCATCATCTTCGGTGGCGGTCCGTTCCTGGATCTCCGCCAGGGAGCGTCCCAGTTCGTCCTTTTCCGCACCCATATAGACCTTGAAGCGCCAGGGTTGGGTCTTTTGATGGGTGGGCGCCCAGCGGGCGTTCTCCAGCATCGTTTCCACCATGTCGGGTTGGACTTGCCGCCCCCTGTAATCCGCCGGCGCAATGGTCCGGCGGTTCCGGATCAGATCGCAGATCTCACTCAGGTTGTACTTCACATTCCTGTCATTGAGCCCCTGAAAAAAAGCCGGGGCATATTATCCATAAAAAACTCGGCATCAGGCTAAAAAACTCAATTAGCCGGCTTCCATTTGATATTACAACCAATGCTCGGCTTTTGTTCTTTGGGCACTTCCCGGCCCTCCACCAAAGCATCCAAGGCAGCGCGAAGGTCCTTACCGTTGACGGGCTCGTCGTTCTTGGGGCGGGCATCGTCCAACTGCCCCCGGTAGACCAGGTCCAGATTCCCATCGAAGACGCTGATATCGGGGGTACAAGCGGCATCGTAAGCTTTGGCCACCTCCTGGGTCTCATCGAACAAATAGGGAAAGGGGTATCCCAGGGATTTAGCCACTTCCTTCATCCGTTCCGGGGAATCGTCCGGGTAGTTCTCAACATCGTTGGAATTGATGGCGACGAAGCCGATGCCTTTCGGCATGTAGTCGTTCGCCACCCTTACGAGCGCTTCTTGGATGTGCTTCACGTAGGGACAGTGGTTGCAGATGAACATGACCACGGTCCCCTTTTCCCCCTTCACGTCGTCGAGGGTCTTCTCATTCCCCGACAATGGATCGGGCAATTTGAACGCGGGGGCCTTGAAGCCGGATTCAACGGGCTTGGATGCTGTTCGTGCCATTCTTTTTCCTTTTTTGCAAAAATATCGGTGTTTGGTGGGGGTTGAACGATATTCAACCCGTACGGTGAAAACTTTCTCCCTTTAAATTCGCCCCCGCTCTATCCCAAAAGATCGACCCCCATGCATGCCATCTTTCTCACTGGTGTTGAACAGGATGTCGAATGGCTCGAGACCGATACACCGCAACCTTCCGGCGATCAGGTGCTCATCCGGATCCAAGCCGCAGCCCTCAATCGCCGCGATATATGGATCCAAAAAGGGCTCTACCCCAACATTCAAACCCCTTGCATTCTCGGTTCCGACGGTTCCGGGACCGTGGAGGAAGTGGGGCCCGATGCGCCGGAATCGCTAAAAGGACGATCGGTGGTGATCAACCCTGGCCTGGAATGGGGTGATGATGAGCGCGCCCAATCCCAGGATTTCCGTGTATTGGGCATGCCGGACCCCGGCACCTTTGCCGAATATTTTTGCATTTCCGCCAAATACGTCTACGGGAAGCCTCCTTACCTGGACCATCGCCACGCCGCGGCCCTTCCCCTGGGTGGTCTTACCGCCTACCGGGCCTTGTTCTCCAGAGCAGGCCTCGAAGCCGGGGAAAAGGTGCTGATCACAGGCGCAGGTGGGGGCGTCGCTCAGCTGGCCATTCAGTTCGCTGTGGCCGCGGGTGCGGAAGTGCACGTAACCTCAGGGTCGGACGAGAAGATCCAAAGGGCCATGGAGCTGGGCGCACGAAGCGGGGTGAACTACAAGGAGGATCGCTGGGAAGAGGCCATCCAAAAACGGACCGGCGGCTTCGATGTGATCCTGGACAGTGCCAGCGGGGAGGCTTTCCAGGCATTGGTGCGGATCGCGAACTTCGGGGGCCGGATCGTCTTTTACGGGATGACCCAAGGCAAGATCAAAGACCTCCCCCCTCACCTCATCTTCTGGAAACAGTTGTCGCTCTTGGGATCTACCATGGGTTCTGATCGCGATTTTCAGAACATGTTGCAATTTGCCAACGAGCAGGGGATCCGCCCGGAAGTGGACACCGTGTTTCCCATGAAAAGATCCCAGGCGGCCATGGATCACCTCCAAAAGGGCGAGCAGTTCGGGAAGGTCGTCCTCGATAACGAAACAGAGTGACGCTTCACTTAACAGCAAAGGCCAACTGAAGCTCCCTCAAAAATGCAACACCCCCCTACGAACCCTTTCCGAGCACCGTCCATTCCCAATGGATCGCGATCTTTACAAAGAAACCCGTTACCATGAAGGCAGGCAGTCAACAAGAAGACCGCATCGCGGAAGAGGAGCGAGCGGTCATCGAAAAGGAAATGGCCCGCCAAAAGGCTTTCGAACGGAGAAAGGACCCGATCGCCCGAAACAGCGGGTTCGACTTGAAACGGATCGGGCGCTATTTCAATTTCTCGGAGGGATCGCTACAGAAGAATCCCGCAGTGTTCATTCTCTTGGTGCTGTTGGTGCTGTTGGTGTGGTGGTTCGCTTGAGTGGCGAGGTGGCGAAATAGGGAAATGGCGAAGTGGCCAAACGGGTTGGCAGGGGAATCGACAACGGACGCTCGACTTTACCGGTAAACGCCTATTGCCCAGTGCCTATTGCCCATTCCCTCCTTCCCTACTCATCCCTTTTCCCTCTCCTTGGCCTAAAGACATACGTGATCCGCCGCTTCGGCCTTTCTTCATTCCCGTCCCCGGGTTCTTCTTTGGTACCCTCCTGCTCCATCAACTCCTCCTTTTCCCACTCGTAGAGCGGACGCTGAGGCCCCTCCTTCCGGTAATAA
>CAYVSK010000110.1:0-6525 GCA_964453635.1 uncultured Weeksellaceae bacterium
TACACGGGCAAAAGGAAGGAGTTCACCGGGCACGTGACATTGTTGCGGTAGGCTCAGTACTGTCTTCCAACCCCACCCGGTCATTTCTCCAGGATCACGAACTCCGTCCGCCTGTTCTTTGCGCGACCCTCGGCGGTCTCATTGCTGGCAATGGGCTTGTTTTCCCCGAAGCCTTTGAACTCGAGACGCTTTTCCGAGACCCCCCGATCCTGGAGGTATTTCATGACCGTGAAAGCCCGATCCTGTGAGAGGGCCAGGTTGTCTTTCTCGGTCCCCACGTTATCGGTATGACCGTGGATGGAGACCCGAACAGAAGGATTCTCTTTGAGATGTTCGACGAACTCATTGAGGATATAGCGGGAACGAGGTTTCAGACTCGCCTTGTTGGTCTCGTAATGAATATTCTGTAAGGTATAGGGTTCACCGACGCGTTCTTTCTTAAGCTCAATGGTCCTTTTCTCCACATTTTTTGCCTCACTCCCGTGGCCCGGTTCACCGCCGGGGGCATGACCACGGGAATGCCGGTTATTCGGGTTCCTTTTACGATCCTGGCCATTATCACCGGGGCCATCGGTCGTGACAAACTCTTTTTCATTCTTTTGTCCGGACGGTCCTCCCTCCTTTTCAACATGATCCGTAAGCAAACGAGCATTAAAAGCATACCCATCCTTCTTAACGGTCATCGTCACATCATCCTTTTCATCGGCCTTTACAGCTGCGGCAAAATGGCCGTCCGTTGAATCGACCGGGATCTCGTTCACTTCTTTGCTGTTTATGTTCTTCAACTCCACCTTCGCTCCCTGAATGGGACGCCCGTTCTCTCCATTGACATTGCCCTTCACGATCATGACCCGCTCAGCCTGGACATCCTCCGGCAGTTCGAAAGAATAGATATCAAGGGTCCCGGTCTTTCCGAGCCGGTCAGAGGAAAAATACGCGATCTTCCCGTCCGAGCTCACGATCAGGCCCAGTTCGTCCTTGTCCGTATTGATCGGTATTCCAAGGTTCTCGGGCTCGGTCCAGGTACTGTCATCCTTTAGGCGGGAATAAAAAAGGTCGTACTTGCCGACCCCGATATGCCCATTGGAAGCAAAATAAAGGGTCCGGCTGTCCGAGTGCATGAAAGGCGTTTTGTCCTCTTTTTCCGTATTGATGGTCGAACTCAAAGGCCGAGCCCTTCCCCATTCGTCGTTGAGGCCGTCCCGGCGGGTGACAAAAATGTCGGATTCCTTCGTATTCTTTTGGTGTGCCGCAAAATAGAGGGACTTTCCATCCCCCGATAGCGAAGGTTGCGATTCCCAGCCGGTGGACGTGTTGACCTGATCACCGAGCGGTTCGGGTTCGCTCCACTGGTAAACTTTCCGGTCCTGGATCGAGTCATAGACCATGGAATAGGTGGATCGATAGATGTCGCAATTCTTGTACCCTTTTTTTTCCTGTTTGCAGATCGTTACGTACAATTCCCGGTTGTCCACCGAAATGGTCACACCCCCGTAATTGTCCCCCTGATTGAATGGTTCAGGAAGGGCTTCACCTTTATCAAAGGCCCCCTCAACGCTACGCCGCTCACTAACGGTAAGCTCCTCCACTTTCCTGGGGGTCAGTTGATCCTTTGAATCCTTGCGATAGCGTCGGGTGTAGAACATCATCTGGTCGTCCGGGGAAAGCATGGGGAGGTATTCGTCGGCCTTTTTGGAGGATACACCTTTCACGAGCCGGGGATCGAAATCGACGGTATCGCCGTAGAGTTCCGCATAAGCCTCCAGTTCGGCCATCATCCCCCGGGCGTCCTTCACCCTTTTGGCATATTCATCCGTATAACGAAGGTCCCCTTTGGCGTCAAAATCCAGGAATGCCTGGAAATACTTGACCGCCCCGGCATAATCCTCGCGGCCGTAATGGATCAGTCCGAGCCTGAACCAGGCATCGGCATGGTAATCCGGGCAGGTCCGGATCAAGCGTTTAAAGTGCCTCTCCGCCTTTTTGTAGCTTACCCGGGGCTTTAATTTGGCGATCTTAAAATTGTTGAGGCCCAGCTTATAGCGACATTGGGAACAGGAATCGCTCTTCTCCAGGGCCTTTCGGAGGAATTGGTTCCGTTTGCGCAGTTTGTAGCTACCCCGGTCCTCCCCTTTCTCCAACAGTTCTTTGGCATCCTCATCCTCGACCTGTCCACACCGCTCGATCTCCTGATCGTCCTGGCCGAAGAGCGGATTCCCGATCAGGAGGAGCGCCCATAGCCGTATGATCCAACGGAAGCCACCCCGCATTACTTCTTCTTCGCTTCCTCGATCAGCTTCTTGCGTTTTTCTTTCGCCTCCCGCACGACCCGATCCGCTTTTTTATCCGCCTCGGAGCGGATCCGGTCCGCCTTTTTCCGGGCCTCTTTCTTGATCTTCTTGGCACTTTCCTTGGCAGCCTTTTTGGCAATGGGATTGCCGGCCTCATCCACCATCTTACGGGCTTTCTTGTCGGCCTCTTTCACGATGCGATCCGCTTTCTTGTCCGCCTCCGAACGGATCCGGTCGGCTTTTTTCTCAGCTTCCCGAACGAGCTCATCCCCTTTCTTTTTCGCCTTGGCGATGGCCTTTTTCTTCGCCTCGTCGACTTTTTCCTTCACCTTCTCCTTGACGGTGTCCTTGACGGTCTCCTTCAGGTCTTTACCACCGCCTTTATTGGTGAATTCCGTGCCGATCTTCGGATCCTCGACCGTGCCCGTGATCTTGAGCTTCACGGGGACTTCATCACCGACGGAGGCATCGACGCCCTTTTGCTGAGCAAAGGATTCCGCCTTGTCCAGCAACTTGTTCGCGCCACTGCCGAATTTCTCCCGGGGGATCCGGGTGTCCACCGTATAATCAATGCTTCGATCGAAGGACGTGGTGCCCGAGATGGTGGCCTTTATGCCATCGACCTTAATGTCGTAGGGCTTCACCCGGACCTTGCCGTCGTGCACCTCAAATCCAATGTTAATGTCACGGATCCCTTTCTCGGCAAAATTGTCGATCTTGAGCACCTTCGAGGCCTTTTCGAGGATCTTGAGGTTCTCGAAGCGGACCTTTTCGGAGCGGACCGTCCCGGAACCATCGATCGAGTTCTCGATGGGGGCCATCTTCTCGTTCAGGGCACAATCGAGGGTCATGTCACTGGAAAACCGCCCCCGGGCTTTTTTGGCGATCGGCGCCATTTTATCCACGGTCACAAAGGTCTCGGCCGTTTCTTTGATGTCCATCTTTTTGATGTCGTACGAGAAATCCACCTGCGGTTTTTCGATCCGTTGTGTGGAGTAGGAGCCGTTGACCGTGACCGTTCCTTTCAGGAGTTCCATGTAGAACTCGTTCAGGGTGGCCGTTTCGTTGCGGATATCGATCCCCCCGCGGACATTCTTCATGGAGATGTTGTCCCAGATCAGCTCACCCACGGAAGCGTTCATACTGAAGTTCACGTTCTCCGGAACGGCCACGACCCCCATTTCACTGCTTTCCTCTTCACTTTCGGCCTTTTTCTCTTCTTTTTCCACAGACCCCTGCTCAGCTTCGACCATCAACTCGTTGAGGTCGAAGCGGTCCGAATTCACCGTAAAATTCCCGGCTAATGGCTCATCCTTCAAGGCATAGGCCAGGTAATTGGTCACCTGGCCGCTGGCTTTCAGGTCGCTCTCCCCGATCCGGGAATCGAATTTGGTCAGGCGCAAGGCCTGGGGGGAGAACTTGAAATAAAGCTCATTGACCGCCACTTCATAGGGGAGCGACGGGGAGCTGTAGAGCATATCGAGCACATGGAGTTCCCCTTTGGCCTTGAAACGCTCATAACGGCGTTGCTCGATATCGGACATTTGCCCGTCGATATCCAGGTCCGCCGTGATCGTACCCTGGTATTTTTCCCCCTCTTCCATGGGGATGGCCTCGCTGAGCTTTTCCAGAGAAAGCTGCGACTTCACCGAGCACTTGATGTCGGGGTCCGACATGGGGGTTCTGAGATTGAGTGTCGCATCGATGGGGTTTTCCGCGACATCCATGTGGAACTTGGAGAGATCGATCACTGTGTTGTCGAGGCTGGGGCCCTTGTCTCGCTGCACGTTCAGGGCCACGTTGATGTTCTCGACCGAGGCCGGCAGGTCCGGATAATCGAAGCGGGCATCCTTAACCACGAGGTCAAGCCCGAAGCCGGGATAAGCGTTCTCGTTGTAATGGCCTTTGACGTGGCCTTTGAGGCCCATTTTTCCAGAGGTTTCCACCGAAGCGAACTCCCGTGCGTAAATGGCCGGCACCAGAGAAAGGAGGGTCTTGAAATCGGTCTCCCGGGTCTGGAAGTCGAGGTTGGTCACGATCGACCCCTCCGGCATGGCGATCTGACCATCGAAACCGAGGGTCAGGTCGTTCACGGAGACCGTATTGTCCTTGAAGGTAAAGATCATCTCGGCCATGTTCATTCCAAAAATGGCATCGATGGCCACCTCTGCTTCCGAGAGGTAAGTGACCCCGCCAAAAGAAAAGCTGGCCGCGTCCACTTCCGTTTCGGAATCGAGCTCGAACTCCGAAGCTGTAAAATCCCCACTCCCGTTGTGGTCCAAACCACTCAACCCCATGTACATGCCCATGGCATCATCCTCATAGAGCAGAACGCCATCCTCAACGTAGTATTCCTTTAGTCCGATCCTGACACCTCCACCCGTTTCGGAGGTCTCCTCTTCAGCAGCGGTATCCGGCGTGGACTTGACGATATCGTAATTGGCCCGGCCGTCCTCGAGCACTTTTACATGGATGCGGGGCTCACTGAGTCCGATCTCTTCGATCCGGATGGCATCCCCCGCGATCACGCTCCACAGGTCGACGGTCACGAGGAACTCACCGATATTGGCCAGTTCCGTCCCTTCAAAAGCCTTTTCTCCAGTGACCGTAAGGCCTTCCAGGGTCAGGGTGAAGTCCGGAAAGCTCCGGAACATGGACAAGCCCACGTCATCAAAGGCAAGTTCCGCTTTGAGGTTCTTGTTGGCCTCCTTTTCGACCATGGTGACGATCTCGTCCTTGAAGATCATGGGCAGGACGATCATGGCAGCGAGCAGTACGACGACTACGATGCCGAGGACCTTGAAGAGGGTTTTCATTGGGCAATGGGGTTATAGGGATTCCTTACTTTTCGCAACGATAAAGATACAGGGTTCTTCGAATATAGCAAGGGGGCATCGGGAAAGATCTATTTATCGCCAAAACAGAACCCATCTGTAAAGGGTTCAAGGAGAGGCACCAGGGAAGGTGCAGAGAACGGCAAGGGGTTTATGAGGGGCCAAGATCCGCTGGGAAGTCAATTTCCAACCCTTTTTATTACGGACTTTTATTCAAATACCGAAACAGAACAAATACGCTTCTTTTTTTCCGATCCGGAAAAATCCAAAAAATGAAAAAAACTATTTTTGTACACAAATCGAACGATCCTGAGCCATGAAAAAGTCCTACCTTCTTTTTGTTCTAGCCTTTGGCCTGCTCTTTTCCGAGAGCGGAAAAGGGCAGTATTTTTCCTTCCATCATTCATTTGGGGGTCATACCGGAAATAACGTTACGATAGCCGCCTCCGATCTGGATCGGGACGGGGATATGGACATCATTTTGTCGCGGGGGGATAATTACCAGGACAGCGTGGGGATCTATAAAAATGATGGTAACGGTAAATTTACCAGAGTTCAGGAACCCCCAGTTGAGGCCGGAACATCAAGACCCTATTTCCCGGAGCTTCTTATAGGGGATCTTAATGACGACGGGTATCCGGATATTTTTGCAGGAGTGGATTCGATGGAACTCGGGGTGATCCTGGAAAACGATGGGAATGGTCAGTTCACCGTTACCTCTTTTGCCCCTAATGGGGCCAATGGAGCCACCACAAAAGCCGCGGCCCTTTACGATGAAAACAATGACGGGGTTGACGACCTTTTTCTCGGGGTCGGCTATCAAGATGCTGATTCCTTAATAGCTTTTACCAATGATGGGAATGGGAATTTCACGCAAAGCGGCCCTCCCGGTAAGGCTACCGGTATACTCGAACTGGAGAACAAATCCCTCCCGGGGGCCAAGAATAGCGTATTAGCTGCCCAGCAAGGCCCCTTTGCCTCCGATTCCAGTCACATATGGGAAGACCCTCAAACCCGATTCGCAAAATTCCCATCAGCAAAAAAGGCGATCTATTTCCATGCCGACGACGACGATCTTTTGGATGTCGCAAGAGTGGGATCGGACGGGTCAACGGGGTCAAAACCTTCCGTTTTCCTTCAGGATTGGACCGATACCAGTTTTTATTCCAACGATAATTTCTTTTTGGTCAATGGATCAGGGGTTGACCGCCCAACCATGGACCACGGGGATGTCGATCTGGACGGGGATGAGGACCTGATCCTAGCCTCAGGAGAAGAAAACAAATTTTCCATTTGGAAGAACAATGGGGCGGGAGATTTTTCCAAAATGCATGACACTATGGCCATCAACAGCTTTGGTCAAGAGGGCCTTTTGAGAGATGTCACCGGAGATTCCTTAA
>CAYVSK010000111.1:0-6401 GCA_964453635.1 uncultured Weeksellaceae bacterium
TTATTCAAAACGTGTGAGTTGCAAAATTTCAAATTGGATCATTGAGATCCAAGGAGATGCCTTATGGGCATGCGCCACGAAAATAATCGTTCATTGATGGTGGCAGGCTTTACAATTTCCGGTTCTGCTTGTGCCGCTGGGCATCCCGTTCGGTCTTCTTTTCCAGGTTCCGTTCCAGGGCTTCGGTGAGGTTCACCCCGGTCTGATTGGCCAGGCATATCAGGACGAAGAGCACATCGGCCATCTCGTCGTCGAGGGCGTTCTCCCGGTCGCTCGATTTGAACGATTGGTCTCCGTATTGACGGGCCATCAGGCGGGCCATTTCGCCCACTTCCTCTGTGAGCATGGCCATGTTGGTGAGTTCGCTGAAATACCTTACGCCGTGTTCGTTGATCCATTGATCCACCGTATCCTGGGCTTCCTTTAGGGTCATGGCTTATTCTTTTTGTTTTGAGTCGATGGGGATGGTCACGGGGCCATCGTTCACGAGGGAGACTTCCATCATTGCCCCGAACTCTCCCGTTGGCACGTTCTTGCCGATCGCGTTTGAAAGGGTCTCGACGAACTTTTCGTAAAGGGGGACCGCCTGATCGGGTCCGGCTGCTTTGATGTAGGAAGGCCGGGTCCCTTTTTTCGTGGAGGCATGCAAAGTGAATTGGCTCACGACCAGGGCTTCTCCGTCGTCCTGAGCGAGCGCTCGGTTCATCTTGCCTTCCTCGTCGGGAAAGATCCGAAGCTTGGCCACTTTCCCGGCCAACCAGTCGGCATCCTCCTCCGCGTCGGTCTTTTCGATCCCCAACAGGATCAGGAACCCCTTCCCAATGGAGGCTTTTTCTTCGCCGCCCACCTTTACGCTGGCCTGGCTCACGCGTTGTACGACCGCTCGCATTCGGCATCCTTTTCGGTCAAAGGTAGGAATTCGGATCCTCATGTTTACTTTCGCAGCGAACGGTCCCCCGTTCCCTGCGCCATGTCGATCAACGCGGAACATATCACCAAGCTCTACGGGGACCAGAAGGCCCTCGACGATGTTAGCATGGAGGTGAACCAGGGGCAAGTAGTGGGCTTCCTCGGCCCCAACGGCGCCGGGAAATCGACCCTCATGCGTATCCTGACCTGTTTCATCCCGCCGAGTTCGGGGAATGCGTCCGTTTTCGGGCACGATGTGATGAACGATCCCATCGGTGTTCGGCGGAACGTTGGCTATCTACCTGAGAACAACCCCCTTTATACCCATATGTACGTCCGGGAATATCTGGATTTCATTGGGGGGCTCTACAAATTGCCGGACCGGTCCGAGCGCATGGAAGAAATGATCCGTACGGTGGGGCTCGAACTGGAGCAGCACAAGAAGATCGAGCAGCTTTCCAAGGGGTATCGCCAACGGGTCGGTCTGGCGCAGGTCCTCATGCACGATCCCCCGGTCCTGATCCTTGATGAACCCACCACCGGCTTGGACCCGAATCAGCTGGAAGAGATCCGGGGATTGATCAAAAAGATCGGCCGGGAGAAGACCGTCTTGCTTTCCACCCATATCATGCAGGAGGTCGAGGCCGTTTGCGACCGGGCCCTGATCATTCACCAGGGACGGATCGTGGCAGACGACCCGGTCGAGCAATTGCACGAACACACGGCTGGTGCTGTGGCTTTTCGGGTGGAGTTCGAAACAGCGGTGTCCGAAAGTGCTTTGAAGGCCATCGAAGGGGTGGAGACCGTGGAATTGCTCGAAGGGAATACCTGGAAGATCGCTTCCACGGGGGGTCAGGACATTCGTCAGGCGATCTTTCGTTTCGCGGTTGATCATGAGCTTTCCGTTCTGACCCTCCAACGCGAAGAGGAAAGGCTCGAGGAAGTCTTTCGGCGCCTGACCCAGTGAAGCGGGGTCTTTTTTCATTCCTTTATTGTCCCGCTTTACAAGGGTGAAGGAGAATAGGGCCGGGGCATGCCTTCGATTATTAACAAATAAATGTTTACTTTTGCACTGAATTTCTAAAAAACAACCTGCGATATGGCTTATCTATTCACGTCAGAATCAGTGTCCGAAGGGCACCCGGACAAGATCTCGGACCAGATCTCGGACCGCTTGGTGGATGAATACATCCGAAGGGACCCCAATTCCAAAGTGGCTTGCGAGACCCTCGTGACCACGGGGTTGACCATCCTGAGCGGGGAGGTCAAGAGCAATGGCAATTTTGATGTTCAGGAGACCTCCCGGGATGTTGTTCGACAGATCGGCTACACCAATGCCGAATACATGTACGAAGCGGATTCCTGTGGTGTCCTTTCTTCTATTCACGGTCAATCCCCGGATATCAACCAGGGTGTTGAGCGGGAGAGTGAAGAGGAACAAGGGGCTGGTGACCAAGGCATGATGTTCGGATACGCTACCAATGAGAGCGATAACTACATGCCGCTCGCGCTTTCCCTGTCCCATCTTTTGCTTCTTGAATTGGCGGAGATTCGCAAGAACACGGACCAGATGCCCTATCTTCGGCCCGATGCCAAGTCACAGGTCACCATTAAGTACGACGACAACGACGTGCCCGTCGCCATCGACACCATCGTGATCTCGACCCAGCACGATGAATTCGACAGCGATGATAAAATGCAAGAGAAGATCCGGGAAGACATGGAAAATATCCTGATCCCCCGGGTCAAGAAAAAGGCCCAGCAAAATGCCAAGCTTTTTGAAGCGGGCTATACACTTCACGTCAACCCGACCGGGAAGTTCGTGATCGGCGGGCCCCACGGGGATACCGGTCTTACCGGCCGCAAGATCATTGTGGATACCTATGGTGGTAAAGGTGCTCACGGGGGTGGGGCTTTTTCCGGAAAAGACCCCTCCAAGGTTGATCGTTCCGCTGCCTATGCCACCCGTCATATTGCCAAGAACCTTGTTGCTGCTGGTGCCTGCGATGAAGCGTTGGTGCAAGTGGCTTATGCCATTGGTGTGGCGGAACCCGTTGGGCTTTACGTCAATACCTATGGTACTTGCAATGTGAAAGGGGATGATGGCAATATCATCTCCGATGGTGAGTTGGCCGAGCGGGTCAAGAAATTGTTCGATATGCGGCCCGCTGCCATTGTCAAGCGGCTCAATCTTGCTTATCCGATCTTTACCGAGACCGCGGCTTATGGTCATTTCGGTCGGGAACCCGAAGAGAAGGAAGTGGAACTCCTTCGGGACGGCAAGGCCAGCAAGGAAAAGGTCACAACCTTCTCCTGGGAGAAGCTCGACTTCGTCGATAAGATCCGGGAGGAGTTCGGGCTCCAGAAGGAAGCCGTGGCCTAAGGGTGCCGATCCAGGCGGATCACCACAAAAATGTGGTGTTCAACCCATGAAAAGACCCGGCCTTTTTTACAAGGCCGGGTTTTTTTTGTTCCCTTTATCGAAGCCGTTGACCAGTTTTGGTGTGTAAAGGGAACAGGTCTGCGTTTTACCGGTCCATAGCGCTTTTGTCCGTTTTAAGATGGAATCGTATTGAAGTTGTAAATGGACAGGAAAATTGTTTCTTAAAGACAAGATCATGATAGAATCGAGCAGCCTTCCGGCCTTTTCGATCGACCTTTTATCAAGGGCTTGATTGAGTTGGGCCAATTGGTCCAATAGCTCCGCTTTCTCTTTTTTGTTCATGTATTTCCTTTTTTGTTCTCATTGGGAGGTTTTGGAAATTGATCGTTTGGTCATTCGTTTTGTTCGCAAAATTGTCAAAAAGAGACAAAAAAAGTTATAAAAAGATATAAAAAGGAGCGGGTCTTTGTCTCAAAGTGACTGTATATAGAGGGTTTGCGGGATAATGGTAGACGTGGGATCCCTTACATTTGAGCGCCGTGGACCACGTCCTCCAGAACATTATCACCTCCCGCAAACAGAAGGGGCTCAGCCAGGAATACATGGCCCAGCAATTGGGGGTGAATGCTTCCAATTACAGCAAACTCGAAAGGGGGGAGACCCGGATCACGGTGGAGCGGTTGTTCCAGATCGCCCGGGTCTTGTCCGTTGAAGTTGAACGGCTTTTATACGGTACCAGCGGATATGCACAAATGGCTGACAAAGCTCCCGGCCATCTTGCCGCTTTGGAAAGAGATGAGGGCTATCGGGACCTTGCCCACCAAAAGGAGCTTCTTAAGCAACGGGTGGAGTTTCTGGAAAAGATGAACGAACAACTTTCCACGCAACTTCGCTACGTTGAGCATCAATTAAAGGACAAGGAGGAGATCATTGAACTCCTGAAAAAAGGGGGTGCTCCGTGACCCCCGGTTTTTTTCGCGGCGGTGAAACCTTTACCCCGGAATAGTCGTTGAGACGGACGTCTTTCAGCTATCCAAAAAATTCGGACGTCCATGCGGCAACTCAAGATCACCAAGCAGATCACCAACAGGGATACGGCTTCACTTGATAAATATCTCCATGAGATCAGTCGTCTTCCGCTTATATCGGTTGAAGAGGAAGTGGAGCTTGCCCGCCGGATCCGGTCGGGGGACCATGAAGCGCTGGAAAAGTTGACGAATGCGAATCTTCGTTTTGTTGTATCGGTGGCCAAGCAGTATCAGCACCAGGGATTGACCCTGCCCGACCTGATCAACGAGGGCAATCTGGGCTTGATCAAAGCTGCCCACCGATTCGATGAGACCCGGGGATTTAAATTCATATCCTATGCCGTTTGGTGGATCCGTCAATCCATTTTACAAGCATTGGCCGAGCAATCGAGGATCGTGAGGTTGCCCCTGAACAAGGTCGGGACGATCAACAAAGTGAACAAGAAGTTCTCCAGGCTCGAACAGGAGTACGAGCGGGAGCCCGATGATGGCGAGTTGGCCCGGGAATTGGATATGACCGTACAAGGGGTCAAGGAATCCCGAAAGAATGCAGAGCGGCACATGTCGATGGATGCGCCGCTTCGGAATGACGACGAAGATGGGGATATGCACGATGTGATGGCCGACCGGGAAGGGCCCGATCCGGAGGCGGAAGTTTTCCGGGATTCTCTTAAAAAGGAGATCGAAAGTGTGCTCAGCACCTTATCTAAACGGGAGGCTGATGTGGTGCGGGCTTTTTACGGCTTGAACGGAGCCCATCCCATGACGCTCGAAGAGATCGGTGAAAGGACCGATCTGACCCGGGAACGGGCCCGGCAGATCAAGGAAAAGGCGATCCGTCGGATGAAGCATCTTTCCCAGTGCCGGAGCCTGAAAGCTTATCTCGGGTAGCCGGTCGATCTCCATGGCTCCTATATTTGCGCAAAAGCGCTAGGATGGACCACTTGATCGCGCCTTCTGTTCTCTCAGCGGATTTCTCGGCATTAAGGGAAGAGGTGGAGATGGTCAATGACAGCCGGGCCGATTGGCTTCACCTGGATGTCATGGATGGCATGTTCGTCCCGAATATTTCCTTCGGCCTTCCCGTTATCCAGGCAATCCGCGAGCATGCCCAGAAGCCACTCGATGTGCACTTGATGATCATGGACCCCGATCGTTTCATCGAGGACTTTAAAAAGGCAGGGGCGGATATTCTGACCGTTCATTACGAAGCTTGTACCCATCTCCATCGGACGATCACGGCCATCCGGGAGGCTGGTATGCGGCCGGGCGTGGCCTTGAATCCCCATACCCCGGTCGATCATCTTCAGCATGTGCTGAAGCTCATCGATCTCGTTTGTTTGATGTCGGTGAATCCTGGATACGGCGGGCAGAGCTTTATCCAGGAGACCTACCTGAAAGCGCGTCGCATGCGTGAGTTGATCGTGGAATATCAGGCCGAGTTAAGGGTGGAGATCGATGGCGGGGTGAATACCGGGAATGCTGCTGCTCTCGTGGAACATGGTGGGGATGTATTGGTAGCGGGCAGCACTGTCTTTAAGAGTGAGGCGCCGCGGGAGACGATCGCTCAACTCAAGGATCTTTCCTCTTGAGGGATCTAAAGGCTTCCCCGATCATGGGAACAAGGTCCCCGGCCGTCAGGGATTCCATATCGATATCCTTCAAAGCCAGATCGCCCGAGAGACCGTGTAAATAAATGCCCAGGATGGCTGCTTCCCAGGGCCGGTATCCGCGGGCTATGAGCCCTGTAAGAATGCCGGTCAACACATCGCCACTACCACCGGTCGCCATGCCCGGATTCCCTGTGTTATTGAAATACACCTTGCCACTGGGGCTGGCAATGGAAGTGTGGGCTTCTTTTAGGATCAGGTAGACGTTGTTCTTTCGGGCGAATTCCCGCTGCATGCTCAGTTTTTCGTGGTCATTCCCGTAATCCCCTACCAATCGTTTGAATTCCCCGGGATGGGGAGTGAGGATGCTGCCGGCCGGCAGGAAGGCGTTCCAGGTTTTGTTCTCGCCGAGAATGTTCAGGGCATCCGCATCCATGACGAGAGGCACTTGGGAATTCTGAATGAGGGCTT
>CAYVSK010000112.1:0-6094 GCA_964453635.1 uncultured Weeksellaceae bacterium
GAAGAAGGAGCTGGAGGAACGGCTTCCGAAACTTCAGCCCCCCGCCCGCAAAACAGCGGGCTTGTGTCCTTGTACTTGTTCCCATGACCAGCAGTTGAGTACTTGTTCAGGGGTACACCAGGCCCGCCTGGCAGTGGCAACGCCAAGCTCCATGAACTGAAAATTGAGCGGGCCGTGCGCATCGGTAGAGATCACCAGCTTGGCCCCTTTTTCCGCCGCGTAGCGGGCAGCGCGGTCACTGAGGTCCAGGCGGGAGGGCTGGGCATTGATCTCCAAGGCGGTCCCCGTCCTGACAGCAGCTTCGACGACCTTTTCCATATCGAGGGAATAGCCTTCCCGACTGCCCAAAAGGCGTCCGGTAGGATGACCGATGACGCGCACCGCGGGATGTTCACAGGCCTTGATGAGGCGTTCGGTGTTGTCCCCGTTCATGCCCTGATGCACAGAAGCCACGACCCAATCCAAACGCTCGAGAATGTCATCGGGCAGGTCCAGCGTCCCATCCTGAAGGATGTCCACCTCGATCCCGGTCTTGATCAGGTCGGTGCCCAGTTCCCGGTTCACAGCCCCCACAGCCCCGATCTGTTCACGGACCTGTTCATCCGACAATCCCCCGGCCACGCGGACTGCCTTGCTGTGATCGGTCAAGGCGATGTAGCGATATGCGTGGTGGGTCCGCACATGATCCACGATCTCCTGGATGGAAAGTACCCCATCGGTCCAGTCCGAATGCATGTGAAGATCCCCCAGGATGTCCTCCGTTTTGATGAGTTCGGGCAATGTCCCTTTTCGAGCAGCCTCCACCTCCCCCCGATCTTCCCGCATTTCGGGCGCGACCCAATGCATCCCCAAGGCTTCGTAGACCTCCGCTTCTGTTCCCGAAGCGATCCGTTTCCCGGTGCTTTCCTCAAAGACCCCGTATTCGCTGAGCTTCATCCCTTGCTCATTCGCGATACCACGGAGTTGAACGTTGTGCTCTTTCGAGCCGGTAAAATAAAGAAGGGCAGCCCCCCATGCTTCCGGGTCAACAATGCGGAGGTCCACCCGGCGCTCCTTTTCCTCGATCGTGATGCTCGACTTGGTCTCCCCTCTTGCGATGACCTCACGAACCCCTTCCATAGCCGTGAAGCGGTCCATGATAGCAGATACGTGGTCCTGCTCAGCAGCCACGAGAATATCGATGTCCCCGATCGTCTCTTTTCGGCGGCGAAGGCTGCCAGCCACCTCGATGGCCCGGATCCCTTCCAGTGCTTCGAGCTCACGTTGGATCTCGCGGGATATACGGAGAGCGTCCCACAAGCGGATCCGCTCCTCCAACTCGGTGAAGGAGGCCAGCCCCTTGCGGATATTCTCGACCTTTTTTTCCCCAAAGCCATCCAATCGGGCCACCCTTCCATCGTTCAGGGCCTCCATGAGCTCATCGCGGGTCTCCACGCCGTAGGCCTCGTGGATCTTCTTGAGGCTCTTGGGGCCGAGTCCCTTGACATCCTGTAGCTTGACCAGTTCAAAGGGCACCGCCGAACGAAGCTCCTCGAATTTTTCGATGCGGCCGGTGTCCACGAATTCGCGGACCTTCTTGGCGATATTGGTTCCGATGTCCTTCATTTCCGCCAACTCCGACTCACTAACCCCGGCCACGTCGCTTTCGAGGCCCGACAATGTGCGGGCGGCGTTCTCATAGGCAACGGCCCGGAAGACCTGTTTATCGCCCATGTAACGATAGATCCGGGCCATATCGTAAAGGATCTCGGCGATCTTTTTGTTCCGCGACATAGGTTCTACTGTTTCCCGATGGCCTCATCGACCACGTCATCGAGCATTTGATCAAAACCCAGCCCCATGTTCTCTGCCTCCTGGGGTAAAAGGCTGGTGGGTGAGAGCCCGGGCACCGTGTTGATCTCGATCACGTATATGGAGAATTCCCGCACAATAAAGTCCATTCTTACCATTCCCCGGCATTGAAGCGCAATATAAAGGCGCCTTGCAATGTCCTGACATTCTTTGTAAACCGTTTCCGGGAGCCGGGCAGGGACGATCTCTTCCGTCGCACTGTCAAGGTACTTCGCTTCATAGTCGAAGAACGCGTTCCGCGGGACGATCTCGATCAGGGGCATGGGGATGACCTCACCTTTTTGGCGGATCACGCTGCAGGAGACCTCCACTCCCTCCAGGTACTGTTCAACGAGCACGTGGGCATTCACCGAAAGGGCCTTTTGAATGGCCGCCTGAAGCTCCGCCTCCTCGGTGACCTTGGTCGCTCCGAGGCTCGAACCACCTTCGTTGGGCTTAACGAAACAAGGCAGGCCGGTCCGCGATAGAATGGTCTCCGTATCCGGCACGGCATTCCTGGTAAACTGTTCGGCATTGGGGGTCAACAACCCCATTCGGCGCATGACGCTCGACGTGGCCCACTTATTGAAAGTCAGGGCTGTATTGAAAGGGCCACCAGTGGTGTAAGGCATACCGATCATTTCACAGTATCCCTGCAAAACCCCATCCTCACCGGGTGTTCCATGAATGGCGATAAAGACGAGGTCGAAGCGGAGCGTCTCTCCACCGAGGTCTACCGAAAGGTCGTGTCCATTCACCGGAAATTCCTGTTCTTCTTTTACCAAAACCCACTGACCCGGGGTGATCCGGATCAGGTAAGGTTCATACGCCGTGGGTTTCAGATGGCGGATAATGAAATCGGCGGTCTTGAGAGAGATCTCCCATTCACCGGAATAACCGCCGGCCAGAACGGCGACCCGTAGCTTGTCCCCTTTCTTCTTCATACCGGGACAAAAATAGAGCAATTTCTGGAAGGCGGTTCCGTACTCCGGATCCCCGATCTCTGCGGACATATTGTTAGATTTGCAGCATCCCGCCACCCGGAAACATGGAACGGTCTTTCAGGAAAAAAGCCCCCGGCTGGTTCCTGATCTTTTTGTTCATCGGGATCCTTTCGCTCCGCTCTCCCGCTCAAAAAGTCGGACTTGTCCTGAGTGGCGGCGGCGCTTCGGCCATAGCTCATGTGGGGGTAATGAAAGCCCTGGAAGAAGAAGGGATCCCCATCGACTACATTACAGGGACCTCCATGGGCGCCTTTATCGGTGGATGTTATGCAGCGGGCATGACCCCGGAGGAGATCGATTCTCTCGTGACCTCACCCGAATTCCAGACCATGGCGGAAGGCAATATCCCCGAAAAGTACCGCTTTTATTTCAACGAAGCCGGGAAGGATGCATCCCTGATCCGCCTCAAGCTATTCAAGGATTCCTTACTGCAACGAAGCATCCCCACCAATCTCATTTCGCCGGTACTTCTGAACCTCAAGCTCATGGAGATCTTTTCCGGCCCCTCAGCAGCCGCCGATTACGACTTCGACGAACTCTTCGTTCCCTTCCGTTGTGTGGCTGCAGATGTGGAACAAAAGCGTGAGGTGATCCTCGATGAGGGCAACCTTAACCAAGCCATTCGGGCCTCCATGTCCTATCCATTCTACCTCCACCCCATCGAGGTCAATGGCTCCCTGTTGTTCGACGGCGGGCTTTACAACAATTACAGTTCCGACCTGATGTATGAGACCTTCCTGCCGGACGTGATCATCGGAAGCAATGTTTCCGAGAACATTCCCACACCCCGGAAAGGCAACATCATTTCCCAGGTCAAGAACATGCTCACCGACCGGACCGAATACTCAGAAATGTGTCGGGATTTCGAGGTTCAGATCGAACCCGACCCCGACAGAGGGACCTTTGATTTCGATGGCCTGAAGAAGACCATAAATGCCGGCTACGAGGCCGCTATGGAGAAAATGGACACCATCCTGAAAATGATCGACAAAAGGGTACCCGAAAAGACCCTCGAAAGAAGGCGGGAGACCTTCCGCACACAGATACCAGAGATGAAGATCGACCGGGTCGATATCAATGGCCTTTCGGGATCGGGTGCTCAATATGTCAAAAAGACGATGGGGAGCGAACGAACGAGCATGTCCCTGGACGATGTCAAGCGTCGATATTACCGCTTGATATCGGACAACAAGATCGAATCGGTATTCCCCCGGACCCGTTTCGATCAGCGGACCGGGAAATACGACCTGATCCTCGATATCGAGAAGGGGAAGGACATATTCGCCAGTTTCGGCGGGAATTTTTCCTCCCGTCCCATCAACACGGGGTATATCGGACTCCAGTACAACTACCTGGGCCGGACCGGTATCACCCTGGACGCCAACTCCTATTTCGGGAAATTCTACACTTCTATAGGGTTGAGTTCACGGTTCGATTTTCCCGGCCGGACCCCTTTTTTCCTCGAGCCTGTTCTTACCCTGAATCGCTGGGATTACTTCAAGAGCTCCACGGCCTTCTTTGCGGATATCAAGCCCCCTTTTCTCGTCCAGACCGAACGTTACGGGGGGCTGAAGACAGGCATACCAGCGGGGAATCATGGCCAGCTGACCCTTGACGGTAAAGTCGGCGAGATCACCAACGAGTATTTTCAGGGAAAACAATTCACTTCGGGGGATACGGCCGATAAGACCGAGTTCAGGCACCTCACCGCAGGTATCGGATACGAGCGGAACACCCTGAACCGAAAACAATACGCGAACAAAGGCACCAAGCTCGAACTGCAAGCCCGTATGGTCGAAGGGCAGGAATCGACCATCCCCGGATCCACTGCCATCATCACCGATACGGTAGAAAAGGGCCATGAATGGTTCCAGGCCCGGTTGAAATACCAGAATTATTTCAAGGCCCGCGGGACCATTCACCTTGGCGTAAGGGCCGAGGCCTTTTATTCCACGCAGCCTTTCTTCGACAATTACACCGGTACCATTCTTTCTGCTCCCGCTTTTCAACCCATCCCCGAGAGCAAGACCCTCTTCCTGGAGGAATTCAGAGCCCACAAATACACAGCCTTCGGTCTCCAGAGCGTACTTGCTTTCACCAAGGACCTCGACCTGCGCCTGGAAGGCTATGCTTTTCAACCCTTTCAACCGATCCGGGAGGATCGCGAACTCAAAGCTTTTTATGGGCCGGTCTTCCCCAATGAAAAATATTACATCGGGTCGGGCACCGCCGTATACGACTCGCCCCTGGGCCCCATCAGTTTAAGCCTGAATTACTTTAAAGGCAAGGAGGAACCTTTCAGCCTCCTCTTCAATTTCGGTTACATCCTGCACAATGACAAAAGCCTGGAGTAAGCCGCAGGATAACAATGAGCAAACCAGGCTCCATTCCGATCGCCTATTCCGGCCGCTTTCTTTACAAGCTACCGGCCGGTCATCGCTTTCCCATTGGGAAATACCAACTGATCGCCGATCAGTTGGTCCATGAAGGCATTGCCGAACCCGGAGATCTTCACGATGCCGGCCTTTGTAGTGATGAGACGATCCTCACGACCCACGATCCCGAATATTGGCAACGGGTCCGGGACTTTTCCCTCAGTGATAAGGAAGTCCGCAGACTCGGACTCCCCTTGAACGAGACCTCATTGAACCGAGCCCAGAACAGCCTTGCTGGAACGATCTGGATGAGCGAACGGGCATTGGAGCAGGGGATGGGCTTCAACATCGGGGGTGGCACCCATCACGCCTTTTACGATCGCGGAGAGGCCTTTTCGGTCCTCAACGACATTGCGATCGCGGCCCGGGTATTGCTGGAAAAGGGCCGGGTCAGTCGTGTCCTGATCGTTGACCTGGATGTGCATCAGGGCAACGGCACGGCTTCCCTTTTCCGCGGGGATCCACGTGTAACCACCTTTTCGGTGCACGGCCGGGCCAATTACCCCTTCCGCAAGGAGGTTTCGGATCTGGATATAGCCCTCGAACCCGGAACAGCGGATGACCAGTACCTGGACACCCTGGAAAGACATCTGATGCCTTTGCTCAGGGAACTCGCCCCCGAGCTTATCCTTTATCAGGCCGGTGTGGACGTCATGAAAGGCGACCGACTCGGAAGCCTGGCGCTTTCAAAAGCCGGAATTCGGGAGCGGGACCGAATGGTCTTTGAGAGCGCCCGAAGCCAGGGCATTCCCGTCGGAGTTACGCTGGGTGGAGGATATGCAGAGCGACTAGCGGACATCGTGAATGCTCACGTGACCACGATCC
>CAYVSK010000113.1:0-5921 GCA_964453635.1 uncultured Weeksellaceae bacterium
GGTAGCGCAGGTCGGACAGGTTCAGGTGCGTCAATTCACTCACCCTTAGACCGCAACTGTAAAGGGTCTCCAGCATGGCCCGGTTCCGTTCTCCGTGAGGCCCGCTCAGATCGATCGCACCGATCAGGCTGTCGATCTCTTCCGGGGTCAGGACTTCCGGCAATTTGCGTCCTTTTCGCGGGGTCTCGATGAGCTCACTGGGGTCCCCCGGGATCGCATCCTCGGCCATCAGATAGCGAAAGAACGCTTTGATACCGGATATCACACGGGCCTGTGTTGTCGGGGTCATCCCCAGGTCGTGCAGCCAGTGGAGAAACCCCTCCAGGTCCTCCTGGGTGAATTGGTCCGGTGAGTGCCCCGTATAAAGGTCATTGTAGGACCGTAATCTTTCAAGGTCCCGTAAATAAGCTGAAACGGAGTTCTCCGACAAAGAACGTTCCAGGCGGAGGTAGGCGTTAAAACCTTTTATGGTCGATTCCCAGTCCAAGTCTATTTACTGCTTGTCCGTAAATTCCAGATCTTACCACCAGTTCCCGGGATCTTTATTGAAGGAGTTCATCCCCTCCTGATAAAGATCCTTTGCGCCCACTGTGCCTTCTCCTTGTCTGCGTAAACCTTTTGCACGGACGGCCTCGAATGATGCTGCGGGCGTATGTGGAAATTCGCGGGGCTTTCCGAAAATACAGATCTCAAGTAACTTTTTCAGCAAGATGAACCATTCGTAAAAACGAGAAATATTTTGGTTATGTGAATTGATTAAATTTACCATAGTAAACCCCAAAAAAATTGATCTATGAGGCGCATTCTTACGCTCATTGTTTGTTGTTGGATCTGTATGCCACTTATGTCCGCCCAGGACGTCTATGAGGATTACATGGACGGTGTGGCTTATTTCAAGGTGGATGTGAACAGCGGTCGCGATCTGCCGGATTGGAAGGCGACCAAAGATGGACCTGCCAAACTCAAGGAATTTCCTGAACTACAGGAAATGATCGGCGATCATGAGATCGAACGGATCTACAATCCCTTTAAGACACCGGATCCTGAGATTCAGAACATTTACCGGGTCCATTTTAACGCGGAGAAAGAGGTCGATCAATTGGTAGAGAAGCTCCGGGCGCTATCCTACACGGATTATGCCCAGAAGAAGGTGCTCTATGAACAGTTCGGTGGTGATGGTGGATATGCCCCGTTTGCGACGCCCAACGACATTCACCCCAAGCAAGCCTGGTTCATTGATAGTGTCGATGCTGAGTCTGCTTGGGACATGACCAAGGGCGACCCCAACGTAAAGGTCGCGGTGGTGGACGATGCCGTGGAAGTATCCCACCCGGATATTGCGGCCAATGTCTACTCCAACCCTGATGAAACTGCAGGGGACAGTGTTGATAATGACAACAATGGCTACATCGATGACGTGCGCGGATGGGATGCCGCCGATAAGGACAATGATCCTCATCCCCCCGACAATCACCCGCTTTACGGCTTTGGGAGCATCTTTACCCATGGTACTCACACTTCCGGTATCGCTGTCGGGGTGACCAACAACGATACAGGGATCGCGGCACTTTCTCACAACACGAGCCTCATTCCCATTAAGATCAATTCTGATGATTCCCAGCTCCCGATCGGCATTGAGGAGCCGGCGGCCGGCGTTGATTATGCGATCTCAGCCGGGGCTGATGTGATCAGCATGTCCTTTGGTGGGGGCGCCGATTCGGTACTCAATGACATGCTCAGGACCGCCCATGATGACAGCATCGTGCTCGTGGCGGCCAGCGGGAACAACGGTTCCAGCGATACCACCTACCCGGCCGGTCTGGAGGAGGTGATCTCCGTGGGTGCTACTTCGTTCGGGGATTCTGTTGCCGATTTCTCCAACTACGGCACATGGGTCGATGTGATGGCCCCCGGCGACAGCATCTACTCCAGTATTGTGATCGAAGGGGACACCCAGACCTGGGGCAAGCAGAGCGGGACCTCAATGGCCTGCCCGATGGCAGCCAGCCTTTGTGGACTGATCCTTTCTGAAAGTCCCAATCTCACCCCGAGCCAGGTGGAAATGTGCCTGAAATCCGGTGCTGAGAATATCGACGACATCAACCCGAGCTACGTCGATAGCATGGGGGCCGGACGGATCAATGCCCGGAAGTCGGTCGAATGTGCCCGCAATGTTGGGATCGAAGAAGAAACAGGGCAAGAAGCGTCACCCCTGACCGTTCGTCCCAACCCTACACAAGGCCGTTTCTACGTTGAATTTGGTGCTGCTTCAGTGCGCGAAGTGGCGGTTTACGACATGATGGGCAAGGTCGTGATGGAAAAGCTCGTTGAGCGTGGTAGCAACGGGCTCCGCCTGGACGCTTCCGGGCTCAAGCGTGGGGTTTACTTCCTGAAAGCCCGCGGTGAGGATGGTAGCTTCACCAAAAGGGTCACGGTCCTGGACGAATGATCGGCCCATTAAGGGCCGCTGTTCAGCAGACCCAAGGAACCAAAAGCGGGGTCCCTCCTAAAAAGAGGGATCCCGCTTTTTTTTGTTCGGGTTGAGAAGAATGGGAATGGAAAGTGGTAGAGGATGACAGGGTATCAGTACCGGAAGCCCATTACGCATACATCATCCACCTGCTCTTTCCTTTGTTTCCATTTTTGGAAAGCCGCTTCGATGCTTGCTTTCTGTTCCTCCATGTTCTTTTCCTGAATATTCAACAGAAGCTCCCTGAAGCGGGCGGGTTTGAACTTTTTGTCCTGGTCCCCGCCGAATTGGTCCACAATACCATCGGAAAAAAGGTAGATGGCGTCTCCTTGAACAAGTGGGAATTGGTGAAGGGTAAAGGGAATATGATCGTTTATAGGACCGATCGGTCGTTTGTCCGGCTTAAGCTCGATAAGGGAGTACCCTTCTCCCCCTTCATTGATCGCTTTGATTGAGGGGTTCTCGTAAAGTTCCGGGTCAATGTTTTCATTGGCTCGGATGATGTATGCCGGATTGTTCGCGCCGGCAAAATAAAGGAGGCCTTTCGTGTGGTCGATGGTACAAAGGGCCATGTCCATCCCATCGCTTATATCCGTAAAGGCGGTGGTGAAGGAGCGTCGCAGATAACCCAGAATCCCAGCGGGGTTCAATAGGCCGTAATCCTCCGTACAGCGTTTGAGCTCGTTCAGGCCCAAAACACTCAGGAAAGCACCGGGAACCCCGTGCCCTGTGCAATCCATGACCGAGAAAAGCGTATGGTCCGAAAAGGGGCGGGATCCCCAATAGATGTCACCGGAAACGATATCGCGCGGATGAAAAATAACAAAATGATCATCGAGGTCTTCCTTTAAACCTTTTTCGGAAGGGAGCAGGCCATTTTGTATACGAAGCGCGTATTTCAGACTGCTGATGATTTCTTCATTCTGTTCTTTGAACAAAGCCTTTTGCTCATCTGAAGGAAGATCATCATTATCGAGGTCTTCATGGATCTTGGAGAGCGGATGTTGATCGTTCACCCGGGCGGCTTCCAAAAGCTTTTTTTCCGTGATGTTCCGGGCTGTTGCATGGATCCGTCCTTCCTCCTCAACAGCTACGGCGCGCCAGGCGATCCATTTGACCTCCCCTTCACTGGTTCGTAAGCGATTCTCGAAATGATAAACGGGTTCGCCTTTCAAAAGATCATTGAACACCATTGAGGTATCATCCTGGTCGTCCGCTTCCACAAAGGAGAGGATCGGATGGCTGAGCAATTCCTCCCGGGAATATCCCATAAGGTCCTGGAATGACCGGGAGACCTTTTTGAAATAGCCATCGAAGCCCGCAATGACAAGAACGTCGAGCACAAGCTCGAAGAAACGGTCCAGTTCATCTTCAGTCCCATCCTTTTGCTTTATCCGTTCCTGGGGGCGTATTTGATGGTCGCTTTTGCGCATTGGTATCGCTGTGTCGATCGGTGTTCACAGATCTTCTATAAGATCATTCTTAAAGGAAGCAGAAAGCGGACCTTCTGGAATTTCTGTGTCTAAAACAGAAATTCAATGCTTCATTGGAATAAAGTAAAATGGAATAAAGGAAAGAATAATCGGTCCTTAGCTGGATTTTTTCTCTCCGTCTTTAAACGGATCTTCCTGTGCTTTCCTGGGAAGCAGGGAATGGCGGCTTCCGCTCTTTTTATACGGTTTCGGGGGCTTCCTTCAAGGGTGCCAGGGAACGGGTGCTGCCATATTCAAAAAAAGCCGGCATCTTTACAAGAAAAGATGCCGGCTTTTTGGAAAACGGATAAGGTCCTCCGCTTATTGAAAGAGAGGCGTTAGCTCTCTTTTTTCCATTCGTCGATGGACTCCTGGATGTAATTCTTGTAGCGCTCGCTTTCTGCCTTCTTCTTGGCCTTTTTAGCCGTCTCGATCGCCTTATCGCGCTTGCCCTTTTTCTTCAACAATTCGGCCTTGGAGAAAAGGTTGCGCCAGTTCTTCTCGGCTTCGAGCGACTTGTTGAGCCACTTTTCCGCCTTGTCCATTTTCATGCCCTCATCGATCAGGTAATTGGCGCACTCGTAGTAAGTCTCCCAGTCACCTTTGTTCGCCTTGGCAACGGCTTTTTCCATGTCGGCCATCAGCATCTTGTCGGTCTCCAGGGTGAGGGGGAAATCGATCCGGGTCTTTTTCCAAGCCAGGACGATCCCGGCGGAATCCTTGGTGACGTTTTTGAAATGGAAGGTCATCATCTCGTGATGATGCGTTTCCTCCGGGCTCACCTTGAAACGGTGAACGTCCTTGCTCTTGTCGTAGTCCGCTTTTCCCCACTGGTCCGCATTCTCATTGATGATAACCGTCCACTTGTCCTTTTTGGGTATGGTAAAAATGGCATATTTTCCCGGTTCCACTTCTTTTCCCGCGATGCTAACCGGCTTATCGAATGCGATGGAAGTGGCCTTGTTCGCACCGGTCCGCCACATCTTGCCGTAGGGCACCAATTTTCCCCAGATCTGGCGGCCTCGTACAGAAGGCCTGGAATAGCTGATCTCTACCTCGGTTATCCCTACCTGCTGTTCAACCTCGGCAGAAGGGCTGGGCTTGGGGAACATCAGGTCCGCGTTATCTTCCTCATCCTCTTTGTCCTCCTGGTCCCCGTTTTCCGCTTTTTTCTTCTCTTCTTTCTGATCGCCTTCCTTCCCTTTCTCTGACTTGTTGTCGCCCGGAGCGGTACAGCTTCCGAAAGCCATCAGGGTTATGATGAATAGAGTCGTGATCCTCATAGATTTAGCTTTTTTGAAAAAATTAACAAGGGGCGAAAATAAGAAATGTGGTGCCGCACCGCATCCGACCTGGAGGACTCGTTGATCGCTGCCTTGTGAATTTCGGGGCATCGCTCTCGATCATCAATTTTCTGTGTCTTTTATGATAGGGAAAAGGCGTTTTCAATAGTTCGTTAAAAAACCTGTTAAGATCCTGTGGATAAAAAAATGGATGCCATTACGGAACAAAAAAGGAAAGTGAACCCTTTGGATGGAGGCTAATTAAAAAGCAGCCGCATATAAAAGCCTGGTCGTTTTAAGCGCTCCCGCAGGTCCAGGTCCTCGAACATGGCTACGATGGTCTCGCGGAGCGTTTCGTTGCGGCGGGTCTTGTTCACGACCATGTTGAAGAGGGACGGATGTTGGGCGAGTTTCTGGAGAGAGCGGCTGATCCTGAGTTCTTGCCAAAGTTTTTGATAGACCTCCCGGTCGTAATCCCTAAAAAATGCTGCATCGAAGCGGTCCTTCTCCAGAGCTGTGCGTATGTGGCGACTGGCGATCATGGCCGATATCATCCCATTGCCGATCCCCTCGCCGGTAAATGGGTCGATCAGGGACGCGGCATCGCCGGTAAGGAGGAACCCATCACCGGACAGGGTCCGTTTTTTTGAACCCAGCGGAAGTCCCCAGCCCCGAACTTTGTCCACGGCCTCGGCA
>CAYVSK010000114.1:0-5906 GCA_964453635.1 uncultured Weeksellaceae bacterium
ATGACCGGATCTCCTTTGAGCAGGCGCTGGCAAATGGCCTCGATGAGGTCGTCGGGTCGTTGAGTGATTACGGATCATCCCTGTTGCGATGCTATAAAATCGATGGAACGCTCCACCACCCGGTCCATTGGCGAGGGCATGCCCCCTCCTTCATGGGGATGCTTGCCACCAAAGGTGTGTCCCGTTCCCGGCACCATCATGAGCTCCGCGTTCCCGTTCCATTCCTGTAAGTCTTCCGCCTCTTTACGGGGAACCGTCTCATCCGCCTCGCCATGCACGATCAGCCAGGGTATATCCAGGGAACGGGCAGCCCGTTCAATATCGAGGCGTTCGGCATTGTTGACGAGGTCCTCGTAATACTGATAGTACATGGGCATTTGCTGCTCGGTACGGGCGTTGGGGATATGGATCACACCATCCTTTCTCCATTGCTCGATATCATTGGTGGGAACGCGGCTTTGGAGATCAGAAACAGCGGACCAGGTGACCAGCTTACGAACCCGGGCATCTTCCCCGGCCTTCAATATACAGGCGCCCCCACCTCGACTGTGCCCAAGGAGGTAAAGCGCTTCCGGGTTTCCTTCTCCTCCCGGGACCAGACGCTCGTTCACCACTGCATCGATGATCCGACCGAGGTCATCGAGCTCCTTGCTATGATTGTTCTGGCCAAATGCTTCAAGGTCGGGGAAGTCAATAGGCTGTTCCAACGTACCCCCATTGTGGGAAAAGTTGAACTTGATGAAGACGAGATCCTGTTCAGCGAAGGCCCGTCCGACCAAAGGAAAAGGGCCCCAATCCTTGAATCCCTTGAAGCCATGCGCGAAAACCACAATGGGTTTGGGTCGACCGGTCGGCCGATAGATCAGATCGTACACGATGGGCCGCTTATGCGGCCCTTCGATCCACTGGTCCTGCAGGGTCTGTATTTCCATAGTGATGCTTTCTTAAGGTTTTCCAACTAATGGATCCCCGTTCGCATTAAAGCTTGACCGAGGCCCCGAAGCCCAGGGTCCAGGTCTCGAATATCCCATTTTTATCATCTTCCGGGATATAGCGGACCGCATCGATACACATCCCGGCCGGATCGAATTCCGAGAAGACCATGTTGTAAGAGGCCAGCAATCCCACATAAAAACCATCCGTGGCCTCCACATAGAGGCCGGTCTGGGGTTCCAGGGTAAAAGCATTGTCCCGGAAAGGTTGAAAATTTTGTATCGTGTCCTTTTGGCAGGCGGGGTTTTTCGTTCGGATCGCCTGAAATCCGGCCTTTAAAGAAGCTTCCCAAAAAACCCGTCCGCCAACCTTGGGCCGGTAGGATGCCTGCACATACCCCCCGCCGAACCACAACCGGCTATCCTCCAAAGCCGCGATCCGGTCACGATCGACCGCACTCTGGCTATAATGGCCGCCCATTCCCATGAAAAGATCATCAGCTACGTGAAACTGAAACCCTCCGTTGAGGCTCACAACCCCCTCCAAAAAGCGCCCATAGACTTCATTCTGTAGGAGAAAGGGCGTGCGACCGTCCAATTCGAGGAACACACCATCCTTTCGGGGATCCTTTTGGCCTTTGACGGGACTGGTCCCATCCCAGCCCATCAACACCATGAAAAGGGGAATAAGAACAACGTAAAGAGTGGACTTAATGCGCTGGGGAAGCTTCATTCCTTTGGATCCTGAATTTTTTGCTCACGGTACGGTCCTCGCTCTTTAACTGACAATAATAATCCCCATTGGAGAAAGGCGTGGTATCGATGTTGACCGGGTATATACCCCGCTCCTGTCGCCCTTCGAAAAAGAGACGTTGCAGATGCCCCTCCCGGTCAACAATGGAAAAATGGACCCATTGCTCCGTCGGGACTTCGTAGCAGAGCCTGAGCTTATTGGCCGACGGATCGACTTCCGGCGGATAGAGCCGCACATAAGCGGATGCCTTACGCTTGACCCGTACCCGTTGGGCCATCCACCATATAAAAAGGCCCACGATCAATAGCGCAGCCCCCACAAAAAGGATAAAACGTATCACAAGACCCGGAAATTTCGGTGGACCATAGGGACGCGATCACAGGGCGATCAGGCCATCGATCTTTTGGGTTTCCTGATAAACCTCGAGAACGGCATCGGGGTCCATCATCATCTCCTTGATCGTTATGCTCAGATAATTTCCCTTTCGCGATTCCTTGATCCGGATATCCGCCGTGTCCTCGAAGAGCCTCTGAAGCTGAGCGACTTTTTTGTTCTCCGCCGGCACGATGAACTTGAACATATAAACGGTCGGCCACTCGAAAGCTTCCTCCAATTGCTTGCGATGTTTTTCGTAATTGCCCACTTCCCTTCCGATTTTTTCGGTCCTACCCCGTTCAACGATACACAAGGCGGAATGGTTCACCTACCCGCGTTTATCTCCGGCCCCTTTTCGCTTTTCCTTCTGGCGATACAATTTGTGGATCCGGTACCCTTCGGTCATCACATCGTGGAGGATGTGACGCGCTTCCTCATCCGGCACCCCTTGCAACGACCCCAAGACTCCCATATCCTGCACCTTTTCGTGCACATCGATCCCTTTGGCAGCCAGCGTTTCGATGCCTTTGATAAGGGTCCCCGAATCCACCTGCTTTCCGATCTTCACGGAAGGATCGAAGTGTTCCGCTCCTCCTTTTGCTTTTTCCCGTTGCTCCCATTCCAGGAGCTGGTCCCAATCCACCGGGAAAAAGCGGCTGTATTGGCGATGATAGGCATTCTGCACCCGGATCAGGTCCACGATCGCGCGGATCAGAGGGGGAGCACTGAAGGAATTGGCAAGCGGCAGCTTCTTTTGGGCGACGATGTTTTCGTATTGTTTCAGCACCTGAAGGAGGTCGTTGCCAGGGATGAGCTCCCGGGCTTCCGCGTCTTCGATATGGACGGGCGGCTCTCCGCCGGGATAGGGGTGCTCGACCCGTTCCTCCGCATCCCCACTAAGCATCGCATAGGCTTCCCCGTATAAGCACAGCCAACGGATCCGGGACCGGAGGGCCGTCGGAACGACGGGGTGCCACAAGAGATGATTCCGCACCTCGAAACACTTTTTTTCATAAGCATCCCGCAAACGGTCCGGGTCATCCAACGGAACATTCCCGAGCGTCTCTATGGCCTCTTCTTTGGTCATCGGTCAAGCAGCAAATTTCGGGCAAATGGAGCCGGGATCGGATAGACAATTCCGGATCGCCGGGGGTCATTTAAAGAAACGACCCACCACCCAAAATATCCCCGAGAGTACCAGGCTCAGCAGGAGCATGCTGGTCAGCGGGAAATAAAAAGAAAATTTCTCCTTTTCGATCCGGATATCCCCGGGCAGGTTGCCGAACCAGGTGAATTTGCTGCCCAGCCCCCAGATGAGCAATCCCAAAAGGGCCAGGATCAGACCAGCGATCAGCAAGAGTTTCCCCATTTGCGCCATCCTCAAAGCTTTGCAAGTAGTCCCTTGAAGAGCTCGATAAGCTTCAGCTCCGCTTTTCCCGCCATTTCAATAATCTCTTCGATATTGACCGGCTGCAGGTCATCGGGGTCACATTCATCCGTGATCACGGTCACCGCACAACACGGCAAGCTCATGTGGTTGCACACGATCACTTCGGGCACGGTCGACATGCCGACCACATCCGCCCCGATACCCCGAAGGTAACGATACTCGGCACGCGTTTCAAGATTGGGCCCCTGGACGGCTACATAGACCCCTTCATGGAGTTCGATCGCCTTTTCCCGGGCGACTTCCTTAAGCTTATTGTTCAGGTCCGGGTCGTAAGGGCGGGCCATATCCACATAACGCGGCCCCAGCTCGTCCAGGTTCGGACCCGTCAGCGGATTGTCAGGCAAATGATCGATATGGTCGTCGATGACCATGAGGCTCCCCTTTTTGATCTCGAGGTTCATCGCCCCTCCCGCATTGGAGATCAGGAGCTTTTCGACCCCCAACATCTTCATGACCCGCACCGGGAAGGTCACTTGCTGGAGGTCGTAGCCTTCGTAATAGTGAAAACGCCCCTGCATGGCCAGGATCTGTTTCCCCTGAAGGGTTCCGTAGAGCAGTTTTCCCGAGTGGAATTCCACCGTGGCTTCCGGAAAATGGGGGATGTCACCGTAGTCAAGAGAGACCGAAACATCGATGTCCTCCACCAACTTCCCCAGGCCTGTACCCAGAATGATGCCGAGTTCCGGGGCATCCATTCCCTTTTCCCGCAGAAATTCTACCGTCTCTCGTATCTTTTGCATTTCTTCCTTCGCCATGGATCGCGGTTTTGGTGCCAAGATACGAGTCAGCGCGGATCTGGTACCGGCCATTGCGTAGAAGCGACCAATCCCCGGTCCAGCTCCTCGTAGCGGTGTGTGGTCCGTTCTTCCTCCAGACACACGGAGGTAATGCTCAAGGTCTTCAGACCGGGGACCGGATCTACGCTGGCCCTTTCCAGTTTGGCCTGATAGGTCTCCTGTCGATGGAAATCCCGGATATTTTCGGCACTCGGGACTTCCGAGGCGCTCTCTAAAAAGCCTCGAAAGCGTTCTTCGGTCTCCCGGATAACGGACTGCGGATAAAGTTTTGCAGCCGACCAAACATGGGGCTTTTGCGGATCAGGCCACTTCTCATGGAGCGTCTCCCCATCCCACCGGAGTTCCCAGAGATCCCTTCCTTTCCCCCGACTCTTTCCCACGACCAGGGTAAAGGGTTCGATGCCTTGGGGGTCGAATCGGTCGAGAAAGGAGGCCATATCGGGATGATCGAAGACCTCGCGGACCACCAGGCCGCGACTCTTGCGGTACGGTGGACGGGACTCGTGGTAGTGAAAAGCCCCGTTCAGCAAGCAAGCCACCCCATCCCGTTCCCCCGTTGCGATCCAAGTCCCATTCCCTTCCGGATCGCGGGGCATAAGGATGTATTGTTCAGCCTGGTCGTAGAAAACGGGTAGGACGGCCTTTCCCCGCTGCTCACTTTCATCCCGGTTGGAGGTCATGATAAAGCCATTCCCGACCCCGGGATGGTAGGTTAATGTGCACATGCTTCATGGAAAAACACCCAGGGTCTGATACGCATAAGCCACCTTCTCGATGGCCGTAATGAACGCACCGGACCGGGCATCGGGCACCGATGGTTTATCCTCCATGGTGCTGCGGATCTCATCGTAGGCATTGATCATGGTATCCTCGAGACCGGAATAAACGAGGTCCAGTTCGTCCGCTCCGCGGCTGATCTGTTCCCTTTGATTGGCATTAATGGACTGTCCCGTCGTCGTCTCCATCGCATTCATAAGGCGGTCGTTCACCATTTGGCCATACCGTTTCTCCAAACGACCGAAACGCACATGCGAGAGGTTCTTGAGCCACTCGAAATAAGAGACGACCACCCCCCCGGCATTGAGATAGATATCCGGGATGATCATGATGTTCTTTTTTCCGAGAACCTCAACGGCCTCCGGTGTCACCGGCCCATTGGCAGCCTCCGCAATGACCTTGGCCCGGATCCGTTCCACGTTCCCGCTATGGATCTGGTGTTCCAGGGCTGCCGGTATCAGGACATCGCAATCGAGTTCAAGCACCACATTGCGGTCCTCGAGGGTCTGGGTCCCTTCCAGGCCCTCGAGCGTCCCTTTTTCGTTGAAATATTCCCGAGCCCGGTCCGGATCGATCCCGGAGGCATTGTAGACCGATCCGTTGTACTCGGAGAGACCGATCACCTTTCCGCCGTTCTCATGAAGAAAGTGGTCGATAGGATAGTCGACGTTCCCGAATCCCTTTACCGCGTATGTCTTTGCCGCTATGCCGGTCGTCGAGCCGACCTCGGCGAGCAGGCGCTGGCTGAGGTTGATCTGGAAGTCCTCGCGGAAGGCGTTGGGATCCCGAAACTCCGAATTCTCCTCTTTCTTTTCTTTGAC
>CAYVSK010000115.1:0-2665 GCA_964453635.1 uncultured Weeksellaceae bacterium
GGGGAGGATTACGAATTGCTCTTCACGATGGACCCCAAAGCCCACGACAAGATCCTCAACGACCCCAACCTAACGGTCATCGGTCACATGACGGACGAACATGGCGGCCGCAACCTGATCACCAAGAACGAACGCTCCGTACCCATTACGGCGCAGGGTTGGGACGCGATTCTCAAAGAGCGGGACAAGGGGCAATAAAGGTTGCGACCACCAGAAAACACAAAACCAAAAAAAAGGGGGACTGATCGTAACCATGCCCCTCCTTTTCAAGTAAAAAAGTTTGAGGCAACCCGCATGGGATCATAACGACCTCCTATTGAAATTTCGATCGCCCGGCAGGCAAGGAGACCGCCTTTTTATGCAGCGCATTGTCAACAACCTCCATCCCGTTTTCTTCCTGACCCTTGGGACCTTTTTCCTTTCGTTCCAGGTCAGCGCCCAGCTTGATGCGGACTTCAGCGTCGATAAGCGGGAAGGGTGCGGGGAGCTTCTTGTGAATTTCACCGATGAATCGACCGGTTCGCCCAATTCCTGGGAATGGGATTTCGGGGATGGGGTGACATCGAATCTTCAAAACCCCTCCCACTTTTACGACAGTCCGGGCAACTACACCGTGGAACTCATCGTTTCCGACGGGAACACGAGCGATACCGTGGTCAAGACCACCTTTATAGCGGTTTACGAGAAGCCGGTGGCGGATCTTTCAGCCGATGACACCCTCGGATGCGCCCCTTTCCAGGTAAATTTCTCAGACCTTTCGACCCCCGGCGATGCGCCGATCGATGAATGGCTTTGGGACTTCGGGGACGGCAACACTTCCAACCAGCAAGACCCGACCCATACCTATCCGAATGCGGGGACCTACAGTGTGAACCTCTTTGTGACCGATACCAATGGATGTACTCACCAAGTGGAGGTCACCGATCATATCCAGGTCTTTGACGGCCCGAGCGCCGCTTTCGATCTGGATCAGGTATTCGCCTGTGAACCCCCACTGGAAGTGAATTTCACCAACAATTCGAGCGGTGACGGACTTTCTTATTCATGGGACCTGGGGGACGGAACAACAAGCAGCGACGAAACACCCCCCACCCATAGCTACGACAATTTCGGGGAATACCCCATCGAACTTGTCGTAACCGATTCGAACGGCTGTACGGATACCGCCACCAGGACGGTCACCGTGGCCCCTTTCGAAACGGACTTCGCTGCCGATACCCTGTCCGGCTGCCCACCCCTGACGGTAAAATTTAGCGATTCTTCCTCGGCCACTGCAAATTCCTGGGATTGGGATTTCGGGGACGGTGGCACGAGCAACCAGCAGGACCCTACTCACAGCTATACGGATTCCGGGCTTTATAGCGTGACCCTGATCTCATCGGGCCCCAATTGTTCCGATACCACAACAAAGACGGCCTATATCAACGTGCATCCCAACCCTGGACCCGGCTTTACCGTGGACGACAGTGTCGCCTGTTCCCTTCCTTTCACAGCGAATTTCACGGATACGAGCCAAGGGGGCGTGGAAGCCTGGGCCTGGGACTTCGGGGACGGCAGCCCTGTCGATTCCTCCCAGAACCCTTCCCATAGCTACTCCAACAGCGGGGATTATTCCGTATCCCTCACTGTGCGCGATACGAATGGATGCACAGCATCCCTGACGAAGCAAGACCTGATCTCGATCGACCTTCCCTCTGCCAAGTTCAGCATGGACTCCATCAAAGGATGCAAACCCCTCACCGTGGATTTCACCGATGCCTCTTCTTCCGTTCAACCCATCGACAACTACTACTGGGATCTCGGCGACGGCGATACAGCCATGGGCCCAACCCCTTCCCATACTTACAACGATACGGGAAGTTACACAGTGACCCTGGTCATCGAGAACAGCGAAGGGTGTCGCGATACAACGGCTTACGAAGACACGATCAAAGTAGGGCAACCCCCCGACGTGGATTTCACGCCCAAAGATACCGTCGGATGCCACCCATTTGAGGTGGAATTCACAGACTCCTCCAGCAGCTACGCCGAAAAGTGGTACTGGGAATTCGGGGACGGCGGCAAATCCACCGACAAGGATCCCATCTACGAGTACCAGGATACCGGCTTTTTCGATGTCACGCACGTGGCTACCTTCCACGGTTGTTCCGACACCCTCGTCGTGGACAGTGCCGTCCAGGTCCTTCCGCCGAAACCGCAATTCAACGTATCGAGCAACGTGGGCTGCGACACCCCATCGGTGATCACTTTTACGGACAATTCCCAGGGAGCGGACTCCTGGTATTGGAAGTACGGGGACGGAGAGAGCGATTCCGGGGCCGGCCCCCATGCCCATACCTACGATACCCTCGGAACGTTTACCGCTTGGCTCGTGGTGGATAACGACACGACCGGATGCCGCGACTCGACCTCGACCACCATCGATGTCTCCAAGATCGTGCCCGGCTTCACCACGGATACGACCAGTGGATGCAACCCCCTGAGCATAGAATTCAGCGACAGCTCCGTTTCGAAACCCAGCTTTGCGATAGCAGGATGGAACTGGGATCTCGGGGATGGGGATACGGCGGCCTCAAAAGCTCACATCAGTCGGCGGAGTGGCCCGGGTCGAGGCCGGAGCGTCGGTTACCTGACCTCGTCGTCGACCAGTCCGAAGTGGGTCCCC
>CAYVSK010000115.1:2675-5843 GCA_964453635.1 uncultured Weeksellaceae bacterium
GATACGGCAGCCTCAAAAGACCCGACCCATGTCTACGACTCGGCCGGGGTCTACGACGTGGAACTGATCGTCACGGATGAGCTCGGCTGCAAGGATACCCTCCGGAAGGACTCTCTGATCGATACCAAACCCCTGCCGGAACCTGGCTTTTATGCCGATACCCTGACCGGTTGCCGGCCCTTCGACGTATCCTTTACGGACACGTCCAGCGGAGAGAATCCCATCAAAACGTGGGTATGGAACTATGGGGACGGGTCCCCGCCGGACAGTACCGTCAACCCCGATCATACCTTTTCGGACCGGGGTGAATACGACATTACGCTCACGGTGGAGGACACTTTCAACTGTAAACAAAGTTTGACACGGAACCAATACATCAAGCCGACCTACCCTTACCCCGCCTTTGATCATCCCGATCCGATCTGCGACTTCGAAACGATCAGCCCCACCAACAATTCCACTGGCACGGGCCTGAGTTACGTATGGGATTTCGGTGACGGGACGAACCCCGACTCCACCGCCAACCCCACCCATAGCTATGCGCTGGACACGGACACCACACGCACCCTGCCGATCACCCTGAAGGCAACGGACGTGAACGGTTGCGACAGCACGCTTGTGGACAGCATTACCATTTCCAAGCCCATCGCCGGTTTCGGGGTGGATTCCGCCAACGCCAATTGTCCACCCTTTAGCGTCAGCTTTTTGGATTCCTCCACTTCCGACGTTACTGCATGGGAATGGGATTTCGGGGACAATTCCACCAAGAGCAATCTGGAGAACCCCTCCCACACGTATTCGGATGCCGGTTATTACGATGTTCAGCTGATCGTGACCAATGGAGCTGGTTGCCGGGACACCCTGAAAAAGGATTCCCTGATCCAGATCGGCGGGCCGAGCGGTTCCTTTACCGACTCCCTGATCCCCAACTCCTGCTACAAGAAATTCCTTTTCGAGGCCAGCACCAAGAACACCGACAGCATCACCTGGGTCTTCGGGGACGGCGCCATTGGTACAGGAGACACCGCGACCCACGAGTACAAGGTCCCCGGCAATTACTTTCCCACCCTTGTCCTCCAGGACAGTGCCGGCTGTCAGGTAAGCATTCCCGCGGATACGGCCATTGAGATCCCCCCGAACGATTTCAGTGCCGATTTCACCTATGATTCCGTCGTTTGCAACGGAGAGCCCGTGAACTTCAACGAACAATCGACCGGAACGGAGCTCTCCTTTGCCTGGGATTTCGGGGATGGTTCACCAGTGGATTCCAGCCCGAACCCCACCCATGTGTATCCGTGGGTGGATTCCACCCAGACCTGGACCGTGACCTTCACAGCTACGGACTCGGCCAACTGCGACACCACGATCACCAAGGATGTGACCGTATCCAAACCCGTGACCGATTTCTCCGCCGACACCACCTTTGCTGCTTGTCCCCCCCTCGATGTCCAATTCACGGACGCCACCGCCGGAAATATCAATGATTGGCAATGGGATCTCGGGGATTCGAGTACAGCGAGTAGTAAAAACCCCATCCATAGCTACGACTGGCCCGGGCAATATGATGTTTCCCTGGTGACAACGGACATACACGGGTGCAAAGACACCCTTGTAAAGGATGCCCTGATCCTGGTGGAAGGGCCGACCGGCTCCTTTCGCTATGAAGAGATCCCGGGCACCTGCTTCAGCGAATACCGCTTCATGGCCGACACCAAGGCGAGTACTGTTACCTGGGAATTCGGGGACGGAGCCACGGGAAGCGGGGATACCACCGTCTATGATTACCAAAACGATCCCGGGACCTACCAACCGGTAATGATCATGGAGGACAGCACGGGGTGCCGAGTGGAGCTTCCAGCCGACAGTCTGATCGACATTCCCCAAAACCCCCTTACGGCAGGCTTCACGATCGATACCAACAACGTCTTCGATGCCCCCGTTCACTTCGAGGACGCCTCCAGCAGTTCCACCCCGATCGTTGAGTGGATCTGGGATTTCGGCGATGGCAATGATCTTGTTGATTCCACGGGATCCGTTGAGTACAAATACGACAGCGTAGGGACCTTCCAAGCGAAGCTCATCGTAACCGATGAGAACGGTTGCAGGGATACCGTCAGCCGACCGATCAAGATCCGGGAGGGCATCCGAATACCGAACGTTTTCACCCCCAATAACGACGGGACCAATGACCACTTCAAGATCAAGAACAGCGGGGTCCGGGCCTACCGGCTCGAGATCTTTAACCGTTGGGGCGAAAAGATCTTCAGCACCAATGGGCCCAATGTAGACTGGGACGGGACCACAGCGGGTGATCGGCCGGCCCCGGAAGGCACCTACTACTTCACCCTTCGTTACAAGATCCTGGACAAAGGAGCCGTAAAACAGGTCCAGGGGTCGCTCACCCTGCTACGGTGAAAGACAGCACCCATCCCGGGGTCAGGAATCCCGCTTTCAATCGTCGGGATCCTGAAATTTCGGGTCCTTTACAAAAGAAGAATCCGAAAGGGTAAGCAAAAAGGCCTTGAGGTTCTCCTTTTCTTGTTGATTCAGCTGAACACCCCCTTCATCGACCTTCTTCATCAGGGGATCGACCGTAGGTGAGTGTACGAGCCCCTCGCTGTAATGGTCGATCACTTCATCGAGGGTCTCAAAGCGCCCATCGTGCATATACGGGGCCGAAAAGGCGAGGTTCCGCAGGGTCGGGGTCTTGAACAAGCCATTGTCGGAAGCATTCCCCGTAACGCCCCCCAAGCCGAGGTCATCAAAGGTCTCATCCAGGGCATTGTTGTGGAAATTGTTGTCCGTCCAAAGGGGGTTGGAAGGCGTGCCGTGACAATGAAAACAATCCCCTTTCTCTTCAGACATATAAACGTCCAGGCCGGCTTGTTCTGAAGGCGTAAGATTCGCCTCCCCCCGCTGGAATTTATCGAATTTGGAATCCCCGGAAATAAGGGTTCTCTCAAACTGGGCAATGGCCCGGGCCACCCGGACCGAATCGATCCTTTTCGTGCCGAAGGCTTTCCGGAACATTTCCGGATACTTTGAATGGGTCCTGAGTCGTTCTACAACGGCGGACCATTCCGCGGCCATCTCCTCGGGATTGGTTACGGGCTCAAAGACTTGTTCCTCGAGACCTGCCGCAGCCCCATCCCAGAAGACACGATCGCT
>CAYVSK010000116.1:0-5820 GCA_964453635.1 uncultured Weeksellaceae bacterium
CGGAGGCGATCGAGCGGTTTCGGGAAATCTATCCATTCGAGGATCTCGGCGCGCGATATCAGGGCAAAGTTCGCGATACCTACGAGCAGGACGGCACGCTTATCCTGGTCACCTCCGACCGCATCTCAGCGTTCGACCACGTCCTGCCCCAGACAATCCCGTTCAAGGGACAGGTCCTCAACCAGACCGCCGCATACTTTTTCGACGCCACCGAAGAGTTGGTGCCCAATCACGTGATTGAGGTTCCCGATCCCAACGTAACGGTAGCCGAAGCGTGCACGCCCGTCCCCATCGAGTTCGTGGTGCGGGGCTACCTGGCCGGGCACGCCTGGCGGGAATATCGGGATGGCAAGCGGGAATTGAGCGGTGTCTCTTTGCCGGAAGGATTGAAGAAGAACGACCCCTTGCCGGAACCTATCGTAACCCCCACGACCAAAGCCGATCAGGGCCACGACGAGGACATCTCGAAACAGGCGATCCTGGAACAGGGCTTGGTTGAAAAGGATGCGTACGAAAGGATGGAGGAATACGCCCTTTCCCTATTTCGCCACGGGAGTGACCATGCGCTGGAAAACGGGCTCATTCTGGTGGATACCAAATACGAGTTCGGCACCTACAACGGGAAGATCCACCTCATCGACGAAGTCCATACCCCCGATTCCTCACGCTATTTCTACCGCGAAGGCTATGCGGAGAAACAGCGCCTTGGCATCGAGCAAAAGCAACTGTCCAAGGAGTTCATGCGCGAGTGGTTGATGGAACAGGGATTCCAGGGAGAGGAAGGCCAGGAGATGCCCGAGATCCCTGATGAGGTCGTTCGCTCGGTATCTGAGCTCTACATCGAGCTCTTTGAGAAAGTCGCCGGAGAGGAATTTCATCCTTCAAAGGAAGGGGCGGTGCAGCAAAGGATCCAGGACAACGTGGACGGCTTTCTGGCGGTCTATAGCATTTGATACAGCTTTTGTCGATCGTTGGGAGTGACTTGTTGGGGGATTTTCGGAAGACCGATCACCAGTCACCCCCAACCCCCGACTTCTGATCAGATTACCTTAAAAGTCGTAGTAACGGTTGAAGATGGTCGTCCGGAGGCCGATCCCGACCCAGTGGGTCTCTTTCTGCGGGAAACCGGTCTTGTCCTCGTTCCGGTAGGTGTAATGGGCCTCCAGGACCATCGGAATGGTGGGGTTGACCACATAGCCCAATTTGATGCGGTGGTGTTGGAGGGTGGTCTTCACCCCCTGGCCTGTGGGATTGTCGTAGGAATCGGGAAAATCCGGGATCTCGAAGTCCGAGGTGAAGATATCCTTTCCAAAATGGCTCGACCCTGTATCAGAACCGTAATTGGCTACAACTGTTTTCCCGGATAGGATCCATCGTTTTGCCCGGTAACGGAGCTTCAATATACCTTCCCTGAAATTGGCACCAAAGGGGTGGGCAAGGGGTTCCTGATAATGGGTGTAGTTCTGTGTTGTGACTTTGTGGGCATAAGTGTAGGGGCGAGCCTTGTTGTATTCCATCCGCAAGGAAAGGCCATCAATAGAGAAGGGAGAGAAAGTCCTGAAACCAAGTTGGAACCCGATCTTGTTCCGGTGGAAGGTGAGATCATTCCTTTTCATGGAGTGGGTCACATCAAAATCGTCCAGGACAAATTGCCCGTAGAAATGGCTTTTATCCGAAATGTTTATCTTTCCGTTCAATCCCATGATCACATTGTCCGGTGAGCCCATGGAATACTCGAGGGGCCTGTAAAAAATGATGGGATTGAGGTATTGATAGTCAAAACCTCGTTGGTGGGTCGAATCACGGTTCTGCCAGATGACCCCCTCAAAGAATCCCAGCTGAACGGTCTCACTGATATTCCAGCTCAGGTAATGAAAAGCGCCGTATTTTTTACCGAAACCTGTTCCAAAGCCTCCATCTCTTCCAAGGTCTTGAAATTCGGTATAAAGGTTCGTATATTGGAAAGGGCCGAGGTCGGTGGTGAGTTTGAGGTAGGGATAATTGAAAGCGTGATCCGAGAGCAGGAGAGAACGGTAACCGTCGCCGATGAATTGTTTTCCGTGGCCCAATTCGACGCCGAAGATATCGGCCGGGCGCCATGAAAGACTCCCGAAGGAACGGCCGAAATCCCGGATATTTTCACCAAGGTCGGGTCTTAAACGGCCTTGACCGGGCACGACCCTATTCTCTTCGACATATTCATTGAGATAAGCGGGAAAACGGGCGACATTTTGAAAGATCCCGGTCCTGAAAGCGAAGTTCTCCCGTATTGACCCTTTTACGAGAATCCCCCGGTAATTGCTAAAAGGAAGGCGTTCGGCTTCTTTATCGAATCCCCCCCCAAGGTTCAGTAACGGATCCGCTGTGATCTGAAAGTCTTCGTTCTCGTAGCTTAGCCAATGTCCGTATCCCAAGCGGTAATGAGCTTTTTCCCAGAAGCTCTCCCGTTTTCCTGTCCATGCTATACCGCGGTCAATTCCCTCCTTTGGTAGCAAGGTGTCTGCGTGGCTTTTAAGGTAGGGTTTGAAAGCGGTGTGGTATCTCGTTCCTTTTGCGTGTAGATAAGGGGCATAGTCCTCCAGGACGCTGTTGTGCAAAGGCAGCCGCTTCGGGGGTTGAGCTTGAAGCTGACCAATCAAGAGTATGACCGCCAAAAGGGCGATCGGGCGGGTCAAAATGATCATTTTAGAAAGCATTGATCAGACCATATCCTCGAACTTCTTCAACAAAGCATCGATCTGTTCGATCAACTCCTTTTTATCGTCGGGTTCTTGTTCCTGATATTCCGTGATCTTGAGCCGGGCCTCCATGATGTCCTCTTCTTCAAAGGGCCCTTCGAGGTTCTCGATCACGGTAAGGCTCTCAAAACACTCCATGAAAGTCCCTTGAACGGCTTTTTCGACGAACTTGTGAACGAAGGGGCTGGCATCCAGACGAAAATTCCAGAAAACCGAGATGAGCGCTGCGCTGTCTTCCTTTTGTTCTTGCAGTTGGGGAAGGTCCAGGCTTTCCACCAAGGGGTCAATGGCGTCGGAATCCTTCAGGTCGTAAAGGATGCTCATGATCTCTTTCCGTACGGATTCGTCCGAACTGTTGACCCAGGTCTTGACCAGATCGCTGACGATATCCGCCGAGCCCTCTTCTCTTGCTTTTTTCACGGCCTTGAGGACCTCATCGGTGTTGCCGGAGCCCAACCCCTTTCGGATGGCTTGATTGGCCTCTTTTTGGGCCCGTTCTTTTTCTTCCTCGCTTTCTTCGTTTTCTTCGCTCATTGCTACGAATGTCTCTGTTTCTTGACTGTCTAGGAATTCCGTTTTTTTACCCCTTCATCGTGTGATATCGGTCATCGGTCAAAAGCTCCTTTGCGTTCTTTGCACTTTCCCTGGGCCCTCTGCGTGAACCATTTAAAGACGGGCTATTCATAGGTGCGGTCCCTTGTAAGTTCTCGCCCCAAAGATCGCACTACCGACCCGGATCATGGTGGACCCTTCTTCAACGGCGATATCCCGGTCGTGGGTCATGCCCATCGAGAGTTCGTCGAAACGGGGTCGGATCGTTTCGTATTTTCTCCGCATTTCGTCGAAAAAGTGCTTGAGGTCGCGGAATTGGTCCCGAATAAGGTCGACATCGTCCGTGTTAGCGGCTATCCCCATCAAGCCCCGGATCCGGATGTGCTCGAAGGGTTTGAGACGGTCCGGATGAAGAAGGGCCCGGGCATTTTCGAAGGACAAACCGAATTTGCTTTCCTCCCCACTGATCTGAACCTGGAATAGAATATCGATGACCCGTTCGTGCTGTCGTGCTCGTTTGTCGATCTCTTCGATCAGCCGGAGGCGGTCCACCGAGTGAATGTATTGCACAAAGGGGGCGATGTCCTTCACCTTGTTCCGCTGCAGGTGGCCGATGAAGTGCCATTCGATATCACCGGGCAATTGGTCTTTTTTATCGACCAGCTCCTGGGCTTTGTTCTCCCCGAAGATCCGGTGACCCGCATCGTAGGCTTCCTGGATCAGGGAAGCGGGGTGTGTTTTCCCAACAGCTACCACTTTTACGCCGGCGGGAAGGGGTGCTTTTACCTCCTTTAGATTAAGGGCGATGTCACTCGTTGTATTTTGGTGTATAGAGGTGGACATGGATGCTTTGCGGCCTTTGCTTGCAAGCGCGGCCTCTGCGTGAACCTTTTAAAAACGGAGCGATAAAGAATTACGGCCCCGAATTTCCCACTTTTTTCAAACAATGCCCATCCGGTAGATCGTCAGCCCGCTGCGGAGTTTGGGTTCGGTCCAGGTGGTCTTCGGCGGCATGATCTCCCCGGCATCGGCGACCGCTTTCAGTTGCTCAAGGGTGACCGGGTGAAGGACAAAAGCGGCCGCTATCCCCCGTTTTCTTACCAACGTCTCGATATCCTCCGTTTTGTCCAACATACCGGGAAAATCGATTCGCTTGCTCGTGCGGGGGTCGTCGATGTTCAAGAGGGGTTCGAGAACCTTCTCTTGAAGGATCTCGGCGTCGAGGGATGAGCGGGGGTCATCTTCCTGGTAACTACCCTTTCGGGGGATCAGGGAAAACCAGTTCCCTTCAAGGAAAAGCTTGATCCGGTGGACCGCTGTTTCGGTGCTTTTCTTAGCGGACTGTACTTCGAAATCCTTGTTAAGGGCCTCCAAAAAGGCCTCAGAAGAAAGCCCGTTGAGGTCCTTGACGAGCCGGTGGTAGCCCTGGATCGTCAGCTGGCTTTCCGGAAGGAAATAGGCCATGTAAAAGTTGAATCCTTCCTCACCCGTAAAGTTCGGGTTTTCCTTGCGTTTTTCCTGCGCAAGTCGCACGGAAGAAGCGGAGCGGTGATGGCCGTCCGCAATATAGAGGGCATCCTTATCGGCAAAACGCTCCTGAAGCCGCTGGATACTCATAGGGTCGGTCACAGGCCACAAGCGGTGCTGCGTGCCGTCATCAGGGGCGGAAAGGTCGAATTCCGGAGGGTCGGATGTGATCCGGTCTATGATTCGCTCGATCTCTTCGTCGTCCCGGTAGGTTAAGAGGACGGGTTCGGCATTGATGTCGCAGGTCCGCAGATAGCGGGTCATGAGTTTTTCCCGTTCCGCCAGGGTCTTTTCGTGTTTCCGGATGGTCCCGTTCAGGGCGTCATCCACTGTAGCACAACCAATGATCCCGAGATAGCTGTGCGCCCTTGTGCGTTGTTGGTAAAGGTAAAGGCCTTTTTGGGGGGCTTCCTGCAGGATCCCTTTTTTCATGAATTCCTCGAATCGTTCGCGTGTCTTTTGGAACCTTTCAACCGAATTGGGAGGTGAGCGGTTCTTTTTGTGATATTCGGGGTTGATCACGTGGAGGAAGGAATCGGGGTTTTGGTCCAGGGTGGCGATCAATTCGCGGCGGGTATAACTGAGGTAAGCCCGGGAGATCAATTGGTCCGCGTTCCCTGCTCGCGGTCGGATGGCTTTGAAAGGTCGGATCCCGGCCATAGAAAGAGTTTAATACAACAGGATCGAAGGGTGATCGGAATAACGAAGGTATTTCGTTGTTTTTACAAATAAGGTAGTTTTGTCAGCTTAAACGGCAATGAACTGCTCCATGTTCCAGCGCCCCTATTGCGCCCCTGTCTTTCTTAGATCGCTCCTTTCCTTGTTCTTCCTGAGCTTCTTCATCAGCTCGGTCGAAGCGCAGCGCGTTCTGCCTGATAATTTGGAGAATGTACAGGTCTCAGCCCTTTCGGACGCCCAGGTCCAAAAAATATGGAAAAAGGCGCAGGACAGGGGTATGGGGCTCTCAGCGATCGAACGTGTTGCCCGTTCCCGGGGGATGTCG
>CAYVSK010000117.1:0-5774 GCA_964453635.1 uncultured Weeksellaceae bacterium
TAATGGCAATTCGGAATGGATCAATGGGGGCGGATCCACCCTGGTCATCGATGGGGGGACGATCATGAGCAACGGGATCTTCGATGTGGATGCTACGGGCAACACCGTGGATTACGCCCTTGGAAATGGTCAGAACATCCGGACCCCGGAGAACGGCCAATATTATAACCTGAGGATCAGTGGGACCGGTGAAAAGGATATGCAGAATCCCCTTGAGCTACTGGGTGATCTGGATATCCAAAGTGGTAGTTTCAATCCCAACGGTCTTTTACTTACCCTCCATGGGGATCTCATCAACAGTGGCGGCTCCTTTCTGGAGGGGAACGGAAAAGTGGTCCTGTCCGGTGGAAATGATCAAACCCTATCTGCCACCGGCGGGGAGGATCTCTGGGATCTCGAATTGGATAAATCGTCCGGAAAGCTCATTCTCCAGAACAAGGTCCTGCTTCGGGATTCCCTCATCATGAAAGGGGGGGATGTGGATGCCACACAGGATTCCCTGGTCCTCGGTACCGGATGTGGCAGCATCGGGGGATTGAGCCATAACACGGGGGCGGTAAAAGGCATGTTCAAACGGTGGATAGATAAAGGGGTTAGTTCTTCGTACCTTTTTCCCGTGGGAGTATTCGCCCATGACCGGCCGTTGCAACTCAATGTGACATCGTTCGGAGGGGATAACTGTGGCGAGGCCACCGTCCGGTTTTCCCCCCAGGACCCGGGAGAGGACGGCCTTCCCGTGTTCGACGACCCGGATAGCGTTTACAATACCTTTTCCGAAGGGTTTTGGGCGCTTCATGATAAGAGGGTGGATATAGACACCTTCGATCTGGAAGTGACCCCCAATGGCTTTTCGAGCTTTTCGGTGAACAACAGCACGCGGTTGCTCTTCCGATCCCCTTCCTCTACCTCATGGGGGGTGGAAGGAACGCACGGGAGTCCGCCCGAGGTGACCCGGACGGGCCTGAGCACCCTGCCTGCCGAATACGGCCTGGGAGATACTACCGATTGCGACCCGCCGGATACCTCCCCCATTTCGGGGAATATCGATGTTTGTAAGACCGCCTCGGGAGAGCCCTATAGTGTGACCGATCATTCGGGCAATTCCTACTCCTGGTCCATCTCTCCTTCATCTGCGGGTTCCATCGTGAGCGGTTCGGGTACCCACAGCATCGAGGTGGATTGGAGCGACACCGGCGTTGTGGCTACGGTGGAAGTGAAGGAGACCAACTCGTGCGCCACCGGGACTCCCGTGGATACCACTGTGGAGGTGCATTCCATCCCGCCCAATGGCATTTCCGGGGATGCGGATGTGCCGGAGAACGAAACGGGGGAACCCTATAAGGTTGCAGGCAGGAGTGGCTATAATTACAACTGGGTAGTGGATGGAGGGACCATCGCCAGTGGGCAGGGAACCGATTCGATCACGGTGGATTGGGGAAGTGCCGGTACGGGAGCGGTCAAGGTCGTTGCCGACAGTGGCTGGTGTCCGGTATCGGATACGGTGAGCAAGGATGTCAACATCTATGTGACCATCAACAGCGTGGCCTCAGGTGGTTGGGATGACCAGGGAACCTGGGATTGTAGCTGCGTTCCCTCGGGTTCCGACAATGTGGTGATCCGATCCCCGGACAGTGTCCATTTGGGGAGCAATAATACCGAGGTGAACAACCTGACCATAGAAACGGGAGCCGTGCTGTACGATGACAACAAAAGTTTCCGGGTTTCCGGGGACTTTATCGTGGACGGGGCGTATTCCGGAGTTAAGGAGGTGACTTTGGATGGTTCGGGGACCATGCTCGGGGGAACCGGTGTTATCCGGAACAGTGACCTCTTGATCTTGACCGGGGGTTCGAAAACGATCCCCGCTTCCGCCGATCTGACCCGAAAGAACGGGAACATGGAGGTTGGGGTCACGGTGAACAACGAAGGGACTTTCACGGCCTTTGGGGATGTTAACTGTGGCAATTCTCCCCAATGGGTGAATAAAAGCGGTAGTACATTGAACATCAAGGGGCTTTTCTTCGACGGATGCGGGACCTTTTTCGCCGATGCTCAGAACAACACCGTGTGCTTCAACGGAGGGAGTGCCCAGACGATCCGCTGCCCCTCGGGGGATGAGTTCTGGACCCTGGAAGCCGGGAACGCCGGGACGAAAACCCTCCCCTGTGCTCCTACGGTGAGCGGAGATCTGAACATTACCGGGAGCGCGGAACTGGACTGCAACAACAACAATATTTTCCTGAAAGGCGATTGGAACAACTCCAGCAATTTCGCTTCGCCGGACCCTTTCAACGAACGGACCGCCAAGGTACTCCTGAAAGGAGGGAACGGACAGACCATTAGCAATACCGGTGACGAGACCTTCTACGACCTCGAGATCGATAAAACCGGCGGGGAGGTGTTATTGGCGGCCAATACGGATATCACCCTTTCGGATTCGCTGATCCTCAAGAATGGGGTGATCGACGGGGCGACCAACAATTCGCTGGTGATCTTTCCTTCGGGTGCATCGACCACTCCAGGTAATTCAGGCAGTTATGTGGAAGGCCCTATAAACCGGACCGGCACCGGAGCGTTCACTTTTCCCACCGGTAGGAACGGGGTCTGGGCCAGGATCGGGGTGTCGGCCACGGTAAACGGAGGCACAGTGACCTTCCAGGCGGAATATTTCGATTCCACGTTTACGGACCTCTCCACCGATGGGTCCCTGAACAACGTGAGTTCCGTGGAATTCTGGGAGTTGAAGCGGACCAACGGGGCCGACAGCGTTCAGGTGACCCTCCATTTCGAGGATGCGGCCCGTAGCGGGATCGATGACTTCTCTTCCTCCGACCTGCGCGTAAGCTGGTTCGACGGGGCGGATTGGACGGATGAGGGCCAGAGTTCCATCAGCGGCACGGACCCGGGCAGCGTTACTTCCGGAACGGTGGAGAATTACGGAAAGCTCACCTTCGGATCCCTTAGTTCCAGCGCGAATTCTCTGGGCGGGATCAAATCGAAGACGTCCGGGAATTGGTCTGATGGAGCTACGTGGACGACCGGATCCCCTCCAGGGGCAGCGAATAAGGCGGTTATTCGTGAGGGGGACGATGTGGCCCTCACGGGGGATCAGGCCGTGGGAACCCTGAAGATCGTTAGCAAGGGGATTTTGTCCATGGGAAGCAACCGCTTGACGATCAACGAGAATATGAACGTGGACGGGACCCTGGACGGGACCGGCGAAGTGTATTTCGGCGGGAGTTCCGCACAATCCCTGAAAGGAAGCGGCGATGTCTTTTACGACCTCACCATCGACAATACGAACGGGGTTTCAGTGACCGAAGGATCCCATGAAGTGGCCCATCAGTTGGACCTCCGGGACGGTTCCTTCGATGTCTCCGGAGCGGATGATTGGACCTTGCGGTCCGACAGCAATGCGGTGGCGGCCCGGATCGATTCGATCGGTTCGAACGACACCCTGATCGGGAAAGTCCGGATGCAGCGGTGGATCAATTCAGGGAATGCCGGTTGGGTGAACCTCGCCTCCCCGTTCCAGGCCAATGGAGGGCAACCCAATGTGGCGGACTGGGACGATGACTTCTACATCAGCGGCAAGACCTCCGGGGGATTCGATGACGGTTGTTCGAAGTCTTCAGGGGGGTGCTTCTGGTCGGTGAAGTATTACGACCCTTCATCGGGGAATTACATCGATGTGACGGATACGAGTGAAACCCTGGTCCAGGGAAAAGGATTTGAGCTTTTCATGGGAGATGAAGGGGGGACCAGCACGATGCTCGAGGACACGACCCTGAGGGTAAAAGGACGGGTCCTTAGCAGTAGCAAATCGGTCGGGGTTTCCACCTCGAACGGGGGCTGGAACCTGATCGCGAACCCTTTTGCCTCCCAGATCGATTTCGATCAGTTGTACAATAACAACAACATCGGAGATACCTATTACGTGGCTTCCGCCACGGGGAATTACGAGAGCTATCAAGTGGGGGTGGGGGCTTCCGATCCGTCGGTCCCCGACAATGGGGCTATCGCCTCCTCTCAGGGTTTTTGGGTCACATCGAATGACGGGTCGGATGTGACCTTTACGCAATCCGTGAAGACCGATGCTCCGGTATATTTTTCCAAGAAGGATCGCGGAGGGGATCATTTCAACCTGAACCTCAAGAGCGCTATGAACCGCTTCTCTTGCCGTGCCCTGCTGCGCATGGCAAAAGGCTCGAGTGTCCACAAGGACCCGGAGGATGTGGTCCACCGGCCGAGCCCGGTAAAGGGGGCGCCCGCTCTTGTATTCAAGACCCCGCAGGGAGAGCGGCTCCGTTGGAACGCCATTCCGCCGGATAGTGAGCAGGTGAGCCTTCCCCTCCGAACGAATGTGGATACCGGTGGGGTGTATTCTTTGACGGTGCAGGGGGAACCGGGTCCCTATTCCTGTGTGAGATTAAAGGATAAGGCTACGGGAGCGGTCTACGACCTGACCGAAAAGGACAGTTTGGCTTTCGCTATTGAAAAGGGGAGCCATAATCGTTTCGTGCTGCGGTTGGGGAAAGATCCCCGTTGTAAGAACCTAACCGGGCGGTTTGAAGGGGAAGAACGGAAGAAAACCATCCGCGTGTATCCCAACCCCGTATCGGGGGATAAGGCCCTGAATCTCGTTCTGACGGGTTTCAAAGGAAAAGATCTGCGCGTGACCCTGAGGGATATGGTGGGCAAAAGGTATTATTCTCAAAGGTTGACCCCCCGGGCCGCGGCCCCTTCTCTTGCCGAAGTGGATATCAATAAAACTCTCCCTTCTGGTGTTTATCTCGTCACTGTGACTTCCGATGAGAAGGTCTTCCGGAAGAAACTGGTGGTGGAATAATGTAGTGTCCGGATATCCCCTGCCCGTTTTTGAGAAAGTGAAGAACGGCTTGGTTTGGGTGGAGGTTCCAAGGCTCTATTGCCATGATGATGGGAGTAGCTCCTCGCCCGACGTTTATCAGGAAATGCGAAAGGCGGAGCGTGCCGATGAAGGGCAACGGCTCAAAGGGGTCCTATATGGCCTCAGCATGCGGGACTACGGGGAAGTGATCGATGCTTTCGAAGGAGGTTTCGGTCTGAGCAAGACGAGCGTGAGCCGGGAGTTCTACTGATGAGCGGAGCTTCGAGGAGCACCAGTTCGTGGCCGTAACGAACCCGATCGAGAACGTCAACGGCCATTTGGACAAGTACCTGAAGAAGGTCAAGCGGTGGCGCAGATCGGACCAACGATACCGCTGAGCCGGAGCGGCCCTTATGAAGATCCGATGGCGGATGAGAAGGGTGATGCACTATCAGGCCTTCCTTACCCGACTTGAGTCACAAACTCGAAAGAACCGTGGAAATGAGAAAAGGGGAAAAGGAAGAAGCAAGCTCTTGAATTCGCTCGAATGAGGACTCTCCATTTTCAACTAAGATCGGGCCATTCCCGAAGGGAAAAAAGATGAAGGTTATCATCGACTTTACCTGGACGCCCTTTCCTCTTTGTGAGTTCTTGATCGGCCCCCTTTTATAACAGCAAGGTCGAAGTGGCCAAGGGAGGCATTGGGACCCTTACTGGATGATCACCCGCCGGTTCAAGACCTGCTTTCCGGTTCGGATCTGTAGGTGATAGACCCCTTTGCTCACCTCTTTCAGGTCCACCTTGTGAACGCCCCCTTGTCCCTTCTCGATCTGCTTGTGTTCGATCAAACGACCGTGCATATTCCGGATCAATAGTTCTCCGGACCTATCCACGCGAGTTTGAATAGCCACATTGAAGCGTCCCC
>CAYVSK010000118.1:0-5372 GCA_964453635.1 uncultured Weeksellaceae bacterium
GTTAATTTGCTCATCCTTCAAAAACAAGAAACCCGCTGATGCTAGCCCGGAATAAGCTCGTTCTTTTAACAATTACCATCCTCTTGCCTGAGCTTTTTGGAATTTCTGCCTATGGTCAGGAAAAGCAGAAGGGAAGTGTCGGGGATGAAGGCTGGACCCTCCAGCAATGTATCGACCATGCCCAAAAGAACAACCTACAGGTCCGCCAGAGCGAGTTGGACGTCAAGACCGCGAAGATCGATAAAAAGCAATCCAAAATGGATCTTCTGCCTGACCTCTCGGGCTTCGTTAACCACAGTTATGACTGGGGTCAAAGGGTGGACCAGTTCACCAATGAGTTCGTGACAAAACGCGTTCGGTCCAACAGTTTTTCCCTTAGCAGCAATGTTACCCTCTTCAACGGATTCCGGAATTATAATACGATCGAAAAGCGCAAGCACGACCTGGCCGCCAGAAAATACGATGTGGAGAAGCTCAAGAACGATATCGCGGTCAATGTGGCCACGGGTTTCCTTCAGGTCCTCTTCGATAAAGAGGCGGTCAATAACGCAAAGGAACAGGTACGCATCAGTGAAATGCAGGTGGAAAGGATCGAAAAGCTCGTAGAAGCCGGGAAAGTTGCAAGGGGAGATCTGCTGGACATGCGCTCTCAATTGGAGAATGACCGCTCCAACCTGGTCCAGAAAGAGAACAATCTTGATATGTCCTATCTTTCCCTGATCCACCAATTGCAACTGGAAGGAGAGGAAGCCGAGAATTTCGAGATCGATGCCCCCGATCTTTCGGGGGATCCCGATACCGATCTTCCCGATAAGCCGGAAATGATCTACAACGATGCGGTGGAGACCCGGCCCGAGTTGCAGAGCTACGACGAACAGATCAAAAGCGCTAAAAAATCGGTGGATATCGCCCGGGGAGCCAAATACCCGGTCCTTAGCATGCAAGGGGCCTATGGGACCGGTTTCTCCCAGAATAGGAAAGAACGGCACGGGGATCCGACGATCGAGGGGATCGATACGACCACGCTATTCACAACCTCCGGGGAGCGTGTTCTTCAGCCAAGGATTCGACAGGAGACGCGTACCGTTCCTTTCATGGAGCAGGTCGACGACAACCTCAACCAGAGTCTTTCATTTCAACTAAGCATTCCGATCTTCTCGCGCTTCAGTACCAAACACAATATCGAGCGCTCCGAGATCGCCCTCGATCGCATAAAACTTCAGAAAGAATCCGCCAAGAACCAACTCCGTCAGGATATTCAGCAGGCCTATGCCGATGCCATGGCCGCTTTGCGGCAATATAAAGCATCCAAGAAGCGGGTGGCCTCGCTCGAGGAATCCTTTAAATATGCCAAGGTGCGCTACGAACAACGGATGATCAATACCGTGAGCTTTACGGACTCCAAGAATCAACTCGCCAATGCCCGTTCCAACCTCCTGCAAGCCAAGTACGACCTGATTTTCAAGGCCAAGGTGCTGGACTTCTACCGGGGGAATTCGTTGGCCTTTGGCGAATGACCATTTCGCTTTCTGCTGGGTTTTTGGACCCTTCTGAACTTGCTTGGGCGCTCAGGCGTTAGAAAGCTCGGAGACCCCGGTCCTTTGCTATTCACCCCGCTTAACGTTTTTTCTTTAGCTCGAAATTCTGACCGAGATAGACCTTTCTTACCTGTTCATCGGAGGCCAGCTCCTCTGCGGTCCCGGAACGCATGATCCGTCCTTCGAAGAGCAGGTAGGCCCGGTCAGTGATCGATAGGGTTTCCTGCACATTGTGGTCCGTGATCACAATGCCGATGTTCTTTTCACGGAGTTGGGCTATGATCGATTGGATATCCTCTACTGCAATGGGGTCCACTCCGGCAAAAGGTTCGTCCAAAAGGATGTATGCGGGGTCTACGGCGAGTGCCCGGGCTATTTCGGTCCGTCTGCGTTCCCCACCGGAAAGCCGGTCTCCCCGGCTTTTACGGACATGTTTGATGCCGAATTCTTCCAGCAGGGATTCGAGTCGTTCTTCCTGTTCTTTCCTGGTGTAGGAGGTTATCTCCAGGACTCCCCGGATGTTGTTCTCAACGCTGAGTTTTCTGAAAATGGATGATTCCTGGGGAAGGTAGCCGATGCCCTGCTTGGCCCTTTTGTACATGGGCTCCCGGGTGATCTCCTTCTGGTCGAGATAGACCTTCCCGCGGTCGGGGTGGATCAGGCCGACCATCATGTAGAAACAAGTGGTCTTTCCCGCCCCGTTCGGACCGAGAAGCCCTACGATCTCCCCCCGGTCGAGGGTTATTGAGACCTCGTTCACAACGGGTTTTCCCTGAAAGCGCTTGACGATATTTTCTGTTCTTATTCCCATGAAAGAATAGACTCGGACGATCGGGGGGGCGGGACCCCAGCGTTTTTGTCACATCGACCCGAAAGCAGGCCTTAGCGCTACTCAACTGTTCTCCATCCTTGCCGCTCGTTTTTCCGTGACTTTTTTCGAGATCATGATGCTCACCTCGTAAAGGACAAGCAAAGGTAATGCCACGAGTATCTGGCTGGTGATATCCGGAGGTGTGATGATCGCGGCCATCACCAGGACAACGACGAGCGCGTGTTTCCGGTATTGCTTCAAAAAATCCGGTGTGATCAGGCCGAGCCAGGAAAGGAGATAAATGACAACGGGCAATTGGAAAAGGATCCCGGCCGATACGGTCACGGTCGCAACGGTGGAGATAAAGGATCCCAGGCGGATCTGGTTCGGAACGTCCGGGGTCACTTGATAGGATCCCAGAAAGCGTACCGACAGGGGGGATATGATGAAATACCCGAAAGCGATACCCAAGAGGAACAGAAGGGTACAGAAGAGGACGATGCCTCTTGCGGAGCGCCTTTCATTATCGTGAAGCCCCGGGCTCAAAAAAGCCCAGAATTGGTAAAAGATATAAGGGAAGGCCAGGACGAAACCGGCCAGGACCGAGACCATCACGTGGGTGGTGAATTGACCGGCCATGTTGATGTTGATCACTTCGAAAGCCGCCCCTTCAATGCAGAGTTTATTGCCGAGTCCGATGTGATGAGAAAGGGAGCAAAAGGCCCTGAACGTAATGAAATCTGCCCCTTTTGGGGCAAAAAGGATGCTGTTGAAAAGGAAGGTCTTAAAGAAGAAAGCCAGGGAGCCTCCGAGGATGATCGCTACAGCGGAACGGATAAGGCGCCAGCGCAGCTCCTCCAGATGATCCAGAAAGGGCATGTGCCCTTTTTCGGATTCACCGCTATCCACGCTCTTCGTTCTTTCCTGGTCCTGTGCCATACGGGCCCCCTATGACGATATCGTGTGCGGGACTCAGAAGATCCCTTCCTTGAGAATGTCGTGTAAATGAACGGCCCCGGCGTAAATCCCGTTCTCGGTAACGAAGACCTGGGTGATGTTGTGCTTTTCCATGAGCCGAAAGCCTTCTACGGCCAATTCCTCCCGGTCCATGGTCTTGGGGGAAGTGGTCATGATATCCCTTGCTGTGAGCTCATTCGGGGTTTCGTTCCGTTCGAGCATGCGCCGGAGGTCGCCGTCGGTGACCACGCCGGTGATCCGCCCTTCCTCCAGAACTGCGGTTACGCCCAGACGTTTCGAGGATATTTCGTAGATGACCTCCTTCATGGGGGCATCCGGGCTTACAGCGGGCTTGTTCTCCGGGTCGATGAGGTCGCCCATCCGGAGGTACAATTTTTTCCCCAACGCCCCACCGGGATGGAACCGGGCGAAGTCCTCCTGGTCGAACCCGCGCTCATCCATCAGGGAAACAGCAAGCGCATCCCCGAGCACCATCTGGGCAGTGGTGCTGGAGGTCGGCGCGAGGTTGATCGGACAAGCTTCTTTTTCCACGCCGGAGTCCAGGACCAGGTCCGCCTTTTCGGCCAGGTAAGAAGAACGGTTCCCCGTCATGGCGATCAGGGTGTTGCCGGTGCTCTTGACCAGCGGGACCAGCACCTTGATCTCTGGTGTGTTCCCGCTGTTGGAAATGCAAAGGACCGTATCCCCTTTTTGTACATTGCCCAGGTCCCCATGAATGGCATCAGCGGCGTGCATAAAGACAGCCGGGGTCCCGGTCGAGTTCAGGGTCGCCACGATCTTTCGGCCGACGTTCGCACTCTTTCCGATCCCGGTTATAAGTACACGACCCTCGTTCGAGAGGATCGCGTTCACGGCCTTTCCGAAATCCTCGGTCATTCTGTCAATAAGCCCGTGAATGGCGGAGGATTCATTCCGAAGGGTCGCTTCTGCTTTTTGCTGGATCCGGTCGAGGTCTTTCAATCGCTGAGCTTTTTTGAGGAATCAGGAAGCAAGGTTATATGCAGGTGAAGAAAAAGCTTTATATTTACTTCTACCAAAGGCTACGAAAGCTTTACAAAGGTATGGAATCTCACAAAAGCCGAGCGGGAAAATGGTAGAGACGGAAGTGTCCCTTAAGAGTGCGCTCAAGAACTATTTCGGGTTTGACGCTTTCAAAGGGGATCAGGAGGCCATTATGCAGAGTGTGCTCGATAAGCAGCACACCTTCGTGATCATGCCAACAGGAGGAGGCAAGTCCCTGTGTTATCAGCTTCCGGCGTTGATCAGTCCGGGTACTGCGGTCGTGGTATCCCCGCTGATCGCTTTGATGAAGAATCAGGTGGATGCCATTCGTTCATTGGGCTCCGATGAAGGGATCGCCCATTTCCTCAACTCCTCCCTTTCCAAGAGTGAGATCCAGAAAGTACGCAAGGACGTTACGGAAGGGCGTACCAAGTTGCTTTACGTGGCCCCGGAGTCTTTGACCAAACAAGAGAACATCGACTTCCTTACCGACATCGAGGTCTCCTTCTTTGCGATCGATGAAGCTCATTGCATATCGGAATGGGGCCACGATTTCCGACCCGAGTACCGGAAGCTCCGCCCGATGATCGATGAGATCGGGGAAGTCCCGATCATCGCCCTGACCGCTACAGCGACCCCGAAAGTCCAGCACGATATCCAGAAAAATCTGGGCATGCTGGATGCCAATGTTTATAAAGCCTCCTTCAACCGGCCCGAGCTATACTACGAGGTCCGTCCCAAACGCAACGCTGTCAAGGAGATCATCCGCTTCTTTGGTGCCCTTCAGACACAAGAAGCGGAAGAAGTGAGGGTAAAGGTCCCATTCGAGACCAATACTCCACTTCCACTGATCTTCTTCTACATATTCTCCAAGGTGCCAATAACGCTGAAAGAGAGGCTCGGCAAACATAAGGAGGTTGACTTCCCGCAACCACTTGTCACACTTATTTTTAGCTTGCGGGAAAGCTCCCTGAACACCTTGCGCTCTTTCCAGCTCAGTACGTGATTTTCGGCGGATATCGTCCAGCAAACCTTTTTCTTCA
>CAYVSK010000118.1:5382-5699 GCA_964453635.1 uncultured Weeksellaceae bacterium
TCCTCGCGAGTCATCTCTTTGCGCAGAACCCCTGTCGACAGGAGCTCATCAAAAAGATAACTAAGATTGCTGGTGTCTATGACTTGGTTGTGGACTCGTTCCGCCAATTCGTCACCGAGAAACTCACAAAGCAACCAGCCAGCTCGGTTCTGCCGAAGCTCGCTGGCTAGCTTCGTTCGCTTGGGTGACATAATCTACCCCCTTTCTTTCTGAACCCTCTCCACAAGCTGGTCCAACTCGTCTTCAATCGTCCGACCCAACTCTCCTAACAACTGGTGGATCAGTTGTAGATCGTCGTGGGTGCCGTCCTTAAGGCT
>CAYVSK010000119.1:0-1905 GCA_964453635.1 uncultured Weeksellaceae bacterium
GTAAGAAAAGTGGGCAATATTGGTGAATTCCCGGGTGGTCTCGATGTAGAAGGATTGGTAGAAAAGACCGAGGTCCCAGTTGTCCTCGATGGAGTAGCGCAGGGAGGGCATCAGAAAGAGGGCATTGCTGCCAGGGGACCAGATCGTGGAGAACTCGGCCCGCCACAAGGGACTGAGGTCGCCGGCCAATTGCCCGAATAAGTTATACTTCCCCGGCATGAGCCGCTTGGGAGAAAGTGTTCCCCGGAAGGGATTGCGGGCAAAAACAGGATTCTCCGTGCTGCCCTCAGAATTGAACAAGAAGGACCCGTGGAGGTAAAGGGAGCTTTGGTACATATGGTCGGCGGAAACGGAAGCCGATAGGATGCCCGATGTGTCGCCAATCGCATCCTTGGGATGAAAGTAACTGGCCTCCCCCTTGAATCCGGAATTTCCGATACTTCCGGCCCATCCGGTCCCAAGAACGAGGTCGGTCCGATAGAGCCCCCCAATGAACTGAAGGTCGTATTGTTTCACATTTGCTCCGTACTTGCCAGCCGCGATCCAGTCATCCGTGTCCTCCCCATCGATCCGAGCCGCCTCATCCACAGCGGGGCGGACCGCGAGCTCAGCAGAGGCGGTCATGGAAGGAAAGTACCTTACCCGCAAAGCATCACTGCCGGGCCGTTCCTCGTAATCGAAATCGATGAAGGAATAGGTATTGAAGAGGTCATTGGGATTCCAGACAAGATTGCGCCCCCAATTGATCCGTTGCCGGCCCGCACTGAGCTCCCATTTCCCGGCACTGAAGCGAAGCCAGGCCCGATCGAGCTTGCTGTGCATGACCACGGTGCTTTCATCGATAAGCAGTTCGCTCATGTCGAATTGTTGGCCGTAGCGTTGGATCCGCTGGCCGAAAGCCGGGTCCTGCTTCACCATTTCGCCATAGAAAAAACGGGTCCGCGCTTCAAGGCCAAGGGTCACTTTATCTCCCGGATATCCCCGAAAATTCAAACGATTGTGAAAAAAGTTGTTCGTGACCATCCCATCGATCTCGGATCGCGGGATCCGGGCCAGGTTCAGGGCCTTTACGTAACCCTTGAGGTCCACATATTCCGCCCATTCAAAGCCTTCCCTCTCCTTCTCCATTCCTTCATCCTGGCCATCAGCTCCAAAACATAAAAGGATCAGAAGGAAGCAAGGAATGAAGGCTCGGAGAGCGCGAATGGACTTCAAAGGATTCATTGTTCACTGCCGGCTTTGCTCGGTTCCCGTTCTTCGTCCGAGACGATCCTGCCATCTTCCAGGGTGACCACCCGCCGGGCGCGGTCGATCACCCGTTGGTCGTGCGTGGAGAAGACGAAGGTGACCTGCTCCCGTTGGTTGAGCGCGTTCATGATATCGAGGAGGTCGGCACTGGATACAGAATCGAGGTTGGCCGTGGGCTCGTCGGCGAGGACTACCCGGGGTTTGGAGGCAAGAGCCCGTGCAACCGCTACGCGCTGCTGCTGACCACCCGAAAGCTCCACGGGTTTGTTCTGTGACCGGTCCTCCAACCCCACCGCCTTGAGCAATTCCATGGCCCTTTTTCGGCGTTCTTCCTTCGACCACTTCTGCAGCAGCATGATGAACTCGACGTTCTCAAAGGCGCTCATCACGGGGATCAGGTTAAAGGACTGGAAAACGAAGCCGATGTTGTAAAGCCGGAAATCGATCAGCTCGTTCCCACTGAGCTCCGTGATCTCGGTATCCCCGACCCTGGCCGTCCCCTGGCTCGGGGTGTCCAGTCCCCCGATCACGTTCAGCAGCGTGGTCTTCCCGGAACCCGAAGGGCCAACGATGGAGGTGAACTCGCCTTCCTCCATGGTCAGGGAGACCCCGTTGAGGGCATGGACGGCCACTTTGGTCTCGTCGTAGGTCTTTTGA
>CAYVSK010000119.1:1941-2571 GCA_964453635.1 uncultured Weeksellaceae bacterium
TCGTTTCGATGATCGGCATGGATACAGGGTCTTTGTTCCGTTTATTGTTTTTTTTATGCTTCATTTTGAGGCTGGGCATTGGGCAATGGTCGATACGGCAATAGGGACTAACCACCCAACGCCGAACGCCCAGTGCCTTATCACTCTAACGCCGATTGCCATATCCCCTATCCCCTATCGCCTATTGCCACATCGCCAATCGCCTATCGCCTATCGCCCTATCACCTATCGCCATTTCACCCAGTACCAACAAAAAGATCTTATCCGGGGCCTTGCCTGCCATTTGCCATTTGAATTTTCAGACCGCTCTTACCGCTTCCGCCGGCCGCAACTGCAACGCCTTCCAGGCTGGGTAAAGCGAAGAGAGGATCGCGGTCCCGATCACAATGAGCGTTATGTTCAGATAAAAGATCGTTTCGAGCTGGGGATGGATCCTCGTTCCGGCCCCGATGCTCTTCAGGCCCTGGGCAACCGAAGAGAGGTCGAGCCCGTGTTCGCCGAAGTACGCGATGGTCCCGTAGGCCAGGAGAATGCCGACGGGTCCGCTCACCAGGGAGATGAAGACCGTTTCCCAAAGGATCATGAAAAAGACCTTGACCCGGTTCATGCCCACCGACATCAACATGCCGA
>CAYVSK010000119.1:2581-5661 GCA_964453635.1 uncultured Weeksellaceae bacterium
CCTTGGTCCGTTCGAGCACGGCCATCAGCATGGTGTTCACGATCCCGAAGGCCAGGGCGAGCAGGATGATCCCCAAAAAGATGTACATCATCTGCGCCATAAGGTCGTCCGCGTACCCCAGAGAAGGGGCGATCGTTTTCCAGGAGCGGACCGAGAGGTCGGGAAAGCTTTTCTCCAGGGACCCTTTAACGGCCGGGATCCGTTCGCGGTCCTTCAGGAGGACGGCCACTTCGTGGTAAACGTCTTTCTCGCTCAAAAATCGTTGCATATCGCTTTCCCGGATGAAGATGTTCCGTTCGTCGAAGCCGGAGCTGGCGGTCTCAAAAACCCCTTTGATGCGAAAAGCGCCCGAGCGGATCCGACCAGCTTGGTCCTGGAACTGGAGGATCAGCTTGCTTCCCGGATCCAATTTCATCTTTTCCATCAAGGCCTTGCCAAGGACCACCTGGTTCGAGCCACTATCCTTTTCAAAAAAGCGACCCTCTACAAGGCGTTCGTCGAGGACAGTGACCCGGCTTTCTGCTTCGGGGTGCACCCCGTTGATCCGAACCCCGAATCCGCCGGCGGGAGAAGAGGCCATGCCGTTGAGCACGGTACGAAAGGAAACGTGTCGGACCGCCTCCTGGTCCGACAGGGCCTGCCGGACCCTTCCGGGCTCGGGAAGGGCGTTCGCGACCTTATTGTCGGCTACAAAAGCCTCACTGTGGATCTGGATATGGCTAAGACGGGTCTCGATGGCGTTCTTGATGCGTTTCTCATTGAGCCCGTTCGTCAAACCCATAACAAAGACCCCGGCCCATACCCCGAGAATGATGGACCCAATGACCACGAGGGAGCGCGTCCTGTTCCGCCAGATATTGCGCCAGGCGATCCGTACGATCATGCCTTTGTTCCTTTTTTTTGCTTGCTGGTTCCTTGTCCTTTCATCCCCGCATGGCTTTGACCGGTCGAAGTCGCGCGACCCGAATGGCTGGGTAGAACCCGATCGCAGCGGCAATGGCCAGGACGATCGAGGCATTGGCCGTGACCACGGAGGGGTCGTGGGAAGGAGCGGCTGAAACCCGAAATTCTTTACGGCCTCGGCCATCCCGCCCGATAAGCGGATGGGATCATAATGGAAATAAAGGATCACCGGATATGCCAATAGCATACCGATCCCCACACCCAATAGCGCGATCATGAGGCTCTCCATCCACAAAACGGCGGCGAGCTTACCCTTTCGCATACCCACGGAAACAAGGATCCCGAATTCCCGTTTCCGTTCCTCGGTCATCATCAACACGGTCCCGAACACCCCGAAGGCGATCACCATGTAGAGAATAATGGCCATGATGATGCCACCAGCGTTGTCAAGTTGAATGGTCTGTACAAGCTCGGGGAGCATTTGGCGCCACCCCATCACCTCGTACTGTTCCGGATCCAGTTTTTCCCGGAGCTTTTCTTTAACGCCAGGAACGTCACGGCGATTGTCCACCACAAGGGAGAGAGCCGTCACCCGGTCCCGGGTCCCATAGTACCACTGGGCGGCCTTGAGGGGCAAAAGGACCAAGCGCTTGTTCAGATCGGGCGCATTCAGATCCAGGACCCCCTTGACGGGATATTTACCGACAGCACTCCGGCCATGGTAGCCCTGACCGAGAAACACGAGGGTATCCCCGACCCCGATGCCGAAATGATCCGCTACCCCCTTGCCGATCAGGATGGCCTCATCGCCCTGGTCGAGGGATTCCCCCTCAACAAGTTTGGAAGGGGGATCGATCACGGCCTTTTCCGCTTCGGGATCGATCCCGAGCACCAAGGCCCCTTTGGTCGAATTCCCATGAGAAGCCAGGGAGAAGCTCGACAAACGCGGAACCGCCGCCCGGACCCCGGGCACATCTCGCACTTTCTCAAGCAGCGCGCTGTCACGCTCCATGGAATTGTTCAGGTTTTTCTCGTCCCAATAGCCGTTCTCGTGGACCTGGATGTAGCCGGTATAGGAAAGGGCGACGTTCTCGATCATGTGATCGTAGGTCCCCAGTTGAAGTGCCCGCATGAGGACCACGAACACCACGGCCAGGATGATCGATGAAGCGGTGATCCAGGTCCGCCGCTTGTTCCGCCAAATGTTGCGCCAGGCGAGTTTGAGGAGCATGGTTTCCCGTTAGCGGAGGGATTTCATCTTCCGGGTGGTGAAAAAGTTGTCCTCGATGGGTTCGTTGAAGCTCATCGACTTGTAGGTCATGATCGTTCTGTGTCCTTCCTCGTCGTTGGGGATCATCACCAATTCGGAGGGCAAAGTGCGCCCGCCGAGCTCCTTGACCTTTCGGCCTTTCATAATGTTGACCAATTCCCCCTTCTCGTCGTAAAATTTGGTCAGGAGCTGCATATGCTCCTCCTTGTCGATCCAGAGGAGGATCTTGCCCCAGACGACCGCCGCATCCTTCTTCGGGGTAAGTTTCAGTTTGTGACAGGACCGACCCCGAATCGTGGAATCCCCCACGTGTTCATGATGATAATCCGTCACGAGGTTCGACTGTTCCACCAGGTCGTCGTTGGTGAAGTCCGTTCCCATCCAGGATTGCATCATCATGGACGGGGGCAGTTTGATGGTCCGCTCGACCCGCGGCACCCAATTCCAGATCTCATCGTTCCGCTTCAGAAAGGCGGTCCCCTCCTCTTTCGCCGGTGCCGTGATCAGGATCATGGCGTACTCCGTCCCTTTCGTCCAGGTCTTGAGCTCCATGGTCCGCTCCCAATCCGGCCGCAGCACCTTGATCCGCATCTCGGCCCTGGAGGTCTTCCCCCGCAACTTCTTGTCGGACTTTTCGAGGATGGCCGTGGCGTCCTGGGCGAAGGGGCCAAAGGGGAGGAATAGCACGATGTAAGCCAATGCAGCGAAATACTTGGGTAGATCTTTCATGGGTTACAGGCCTTCTGGGTTTCGCGATCAACAACTAAAAGAACTACGCCACCAAAGCGAAAGTTCTTGATTCAATGATCGCTGTGAACTTATATTGTTTGGGTATTTTCTCCTTTTCTGTTTAGATTTCTTCAGATCTTTCTAATGGACCGTCAAAAATAACGATCTTGGATCCTAA
>CAYVSK010000120.1:0-5512 GCA_964453635.1 uncultured Weeksellaceae bacterium
CCGTTCACCCCAACCCCGCAAAGGGTCGCTTTGAACTCCGTCTAACGGGCCGAATCTTTGGTGTCAAAGTCTTCGATATGCGGGGAAGGGTCCTTTTGGAGAAAGCCCCAAGGCGAGGTCGTATAACGATCGACGCCAAGGCGGAGAATCTTGAGCCCGGCATTTATATGCTCCGTGTGCGTTCGGCTAAAGGGGAGCAAACGAGCCGCAGGATCGTGATCGAGTGATCCGGTCATGAATTCTCTGATGTTAAGGAGGGATCCCAGCGTTCAAGGTTCAATTCGGGGAAAAGGTCCTTCAATTCTTTGTTAAAAGGTTGGTATTGGTCCCTTAGTTCTTCCTTGACCCTTTTCTCTTCTTCAGTGATAGGAGGCAAAGTTTTGGCATTGAACTTCATGTAAAGTGGAAGGAGCATCTTTTGTATTTTATTGGGAAGGTAGGGCTGCAATCGGTTCCCCCATAAGTGCAATTGTTTGTTCCGGATCTCGACCGTTTTGTTCCGTTGTTGAAAGTCGTATTCCCGGTAAAATTCCGGGTCAATGTCGAGGTCCCGGGCCAACCCTTCCATGAAGGCGCGCGGGTTCGCTTTCATATCCTCAAAAAGATAAACCCCGATCCGGTCCTTCCCGAAGCTTTCCACCCACCGCTTAAGATAGCGGGCATACTTGCTTTGTTCCATGTGGTCGACCGCCCAGTCCAACCCGTTGTTCTCTACATCGATGAAGGTTGAAAACGGCATATCGATGATCCGGCGCCGATAGCGGGCGAACTTGTAACTGGAGTAGATCCGTTCCACGGGGTCTCGCAGAATGAAGAGGATGAGCGGAGGTTCCGGTAGTTGGGGAAGGATCTTGAGGGGTGTTTCATCGAACATGTATCGAGGGGTTGCTTCGGCGATCCAGGTTTCCCCCTGGTAATGGGAAAAAAACTTAGCGTAATCCGCGAGTTCGTTCTCATGGATGTTCAGGTCCTTGTTGTGTTTATTCACGTCGTCCCGGAGAAAATGGGTCTCTTTTTTTTGGGAGCCGCACACCTCGGGATGGTCGGATAACCAAAAGAAAAGGGAACTGGTCCCGCTCTTGGGAGCTCCGGCCATTACGAGATTGGGGGATATCGTTTCTTTTTGGGCCATTGCCTTATCTAAAAGGATCTCAAGATCCAAACATCGGACTTCAATTTTGATCCATCGGATCCCAAACCTTAAAAAAAGGCGATCGTAGCCCCGGCCCTGGTATAAAATGCGATCGGGGGCATTGTGAACGCAGGATCGGGCACCATTCGAGCGCTAAGGATAACGGTCCGGGGCATTTCCCGGACACGGCTCGTGCATATAACGAGGTTCACTAAAAAGATGTTCATTTGCAACCGGAAAGCGTCTCTATAATGGCCTCTTCACGTTTCACTGGTCCTTTGTTCGTAACGGGCATGCCGAGGAGTGGAACCACGCTTATTCGGGATCTGCTCAATCGGAATGAAAGGATCGCCCTTCCTGAGGCCGAGCCTCAATTCATCCCGCGTCTTTTTAAAAAGCACGGCAAGCGCTTCTCTTTCGATGAAAGAACGCGACAAAGGATCCTTGCTGACATCGCGGATATGCCATTCGTTGTATCCCGCAAGAAAAAAACGGGAAAGCGATTTCCGGAAGAAAGCTTCGACCAATCCAATTGGCACGACCTGGCAAGGGCGGTCCTGCTCGAATACGGCCCCAAGGATACGGCTGGCACGAAGGAATTGATCTGGGGGGAAAAGGCACCCGATTATATCGGTCATGTGCCTTTGCTACACCACATTTTTCCTTCCGCGAAATTCCTTCACATTATACGCGATCCCCGTGATTATGCCCTTTCTGTAAAGAACCGGACCCAAAAGAGCCCCATTCGGGCAGCCCATTTATGGTATCATTATGTAACAGCCTTTCGTTCTTATGGCCGGGATAAACTACCGAAAGACCAATACCTCGAAGTTTTCTATGAGGATCTTGTAAGAGACCCTACTGGCACGATGAAGCGTGTATGCAGCTTCTTGGAATGTGAATTCAGCCCGGTCATGGTAGAACTTGAGGAACCTGCTGAAAAGTTCGGAAGGGCAAAAGGGACCACCCGGATCCTTGAGGACAACACTGGCCGGGCGAGGACTGAATTCCCTCAACGTACGATCAGACGAATGGAGGAGTTGGTTTACGATCCTTTAAAGGAGATGGGGTATCCTTTTTGTTCCAATGCTTCTGAAGCTGCTTCCCTGACCCTTTTTCAAAAAGTCTTGAAATATATCCACGATGGGGTCAGGAATGTGCTATTCCATCTTCGGGATCAAGGGGGTTTTTTTTCCGGGCTTGCTCGCTGGTGGAGATTGAGAAAGACCAGCAATTGGCGGGGATGATCCGATGCCCGTTCACGCGCTTTCTGTGTCTTCTTCCCCCGCTCTTTTCTTTTTTCTTCGTTCGTAAATGATCCCGGAGATTACCAGCAGGTAGATCAAAATGGATGAGGCGAGGGAGATCTTCCCGCCCGTATAATAGCAATTGGGTTGAAATACGAACTCGACCTCGTGTTCACCCGGGGGAAGGAGCATTCCGCGCAATACGTAATTCACCCGGAAGTGGTCAGCGGGTTTGCCGTCAACAAAGACCTTCCAATCATGTGTTTGCCCCCCTTTGTAGTAGATCTCAGAAAAAACCGCGAGCCCTTTCGATCCATTTTCCTTTAGTTCGGTCTTGTAGGTTAACCGATTGGGTTCGTAATGGGTGAGTTCGATCTTTCCGTTGGAGGGAAAGGGGGAGTTCGCTTGGGCTGTTATCTTGTCCTTCCATTTTTCATTGATAATGGCTGTTTTTGAAAGATCCTTGTCATCGAGGGCTTCCAAGACCTCAGCGGGTGTCTCCTTCCAGGAAATATCCTTTACGAACCAACCATTGCCCAAAGCATTTGGGTTCTTAAGGGTCTTGGTCCCTCGTCCCTGCTCTTTTTTCGTGATATAGTATTTGGTGTTGAGCATGTTCAGGACCGACCGGTTCCCTTTGGAGATATGTTGCTCGATCAAGCGTTGGTAGCGCCACATTTTGGCGCCGTGATAGCCGCCAATGGATTTGTGGAAATAGGAGGTCCTACCGTCATTCGTCAATCCCCGGGTGGTGTTGTAAACCCGGAAATGCGGATCGTCATCCTGGAGGATCTGGGCATCCGCCTTGGTCCTACGGATTTCTTCACCGGGGTCCCCTCTCCGTGTAAAGTGACGCTCGTTCAGGTAATTCTTGTTCATGCTGAAGAGGTCGATGGTCACAAAAAGTCCCAGAAAGACAAAAAGCCATTCCTTCCGGATCCTGTTCTGAGCAAAAGCCCAAGTGGCCCCGTAAGTCAGTAAAATAAATACCAGGGAACGAATCGCACTCTCCGAGAGAAGGGCCTTTCTTTCCGCCCGAAGCTTGTCGATGGGGAATCCCTGTTCTGCCAAACGTTGATCCTGGGGGGATTGAAAGTCGAAAAGAGCGGGCCCCAGGATCAGGAAGAACAGGCATATACCCCCCGTGATGAAGAGGGCGTATTTCAAGTGTTTCAGAGCCTTTTGACGGTCCACTACGCCCTTTACGAGGTCGTTCACACCAAGGGCCGCGATGAAAGGGACCACGAAACAGGCCAGGGTCAGAATGATCGAGGGGCTCCTGAACTTGTTGTAAAGGGGGAGGTGGTCGAACAGAAAATAATTCAGGGAGGGAAAGTGCCGTCCCCAGGACATCAAAATGGCCATGATCAGAACGACCAGCGCCCACCATTTGACCCGGTTCCGGGTAATGAGAAAGCCCGCCAGGAAGAGGAAGATCACGGAAGCACCCAAGTATACGGGTCCCGAGGTAAAGGGTTGAGGCCCCCAATAAAGGGGGATGGAACCGAGGATCCGGTCCAGCCTGTTCTCGGGTACGCCCTTTTGTTTCAGGTCTTCGTATAGAACAGATGATTCGCCGAGCGCTTCGTTGGAAGAGCTGCCGTAAAGCCCTGGTATCAGCAAGTTAAAGGTCTCAATGGGGCCGTAACTCCATTTCATTGCATAGCCGCGGTCAAGGCCCTCGGTCCCGGCATTCCCTTCCGTTTTGTTGCTACTCCCGCCTCCGCGAATCGAGGATTGGGAATACTCCCAAGTACACCAGAGCTTGGAGGTGCTCGGTCCCACGGCGATCACCCCACAAAAAAGGAGAAGGGCGCTCACTTTGAAAAAGGTCCTGAGCTGATCCTTTTTGTAGTACTCGATCCCTTTGGCGATCATGAATATAAGGATGATCAGCGCCAGGTAATAGGTGATCTGAATGTGTTGGGTCGTTATTGCGATGGCTGTGAATAAGGCCGTGAGTGCGGCACCGAGCACCCGGCGCTGTTCAAAGGTCATGTAAATGGAGGCCATGACCGGTGCTATAAAACCGATCGTGCGGAGTTTACCAGTATGGCCTGCTTCATAAGAGGTTATGAAATAGGTCGAAAAAGCGTAACCAATACCGCCTATCAGACATACCCAGGGGCTGCATCCAAAAACCCATAAAAGGAAGTAGAATCCCAGAAAGAGCGTGAAGATCAGGCCCAGGCTATCAGGCAGGGAGTTGATCGGACCGAAGTTCAGTTTCGTCCAGTTCTCCGCCCTTTTCATAAGGTTGTGGTCGTAATCCAGCCCTTTTTGAAAAGTCGGCATGCCACCGAACATGGAATTGGTCCAAAGGACCGGCTCACCTGTTTTTTCCTCGTCGGCCCGGATCTCGCTGGCGGTGGCCCAAGCCCTTACCTTGTCCTGTTTTTCGACCACTTTCCCCTTAAGGGCCGGAAAGAAAAAGGAGAAGAGCACGACCATGAAGAGGCCAATGGCAATAAGGTGCGGAATAATGCGGTCCCAGGTCTTCATACCCACGTCATTGGATCGACAAATCTAAGAAAATTGCGTTCCCGGTTCGATGCGTATGAAAGGCGGGTCTTGCTATCCTTCCTATTTTTGGGGTCTTTGATCCCCAATGGAACCGTGGAACGCTTCTTTTTGAAAATCGCTTTTGACGGGACCCGCTTCCAGGGATGGCAGGTCCAACCCAATGGGGCTACAGTACAAGGCACAGTAGAGGATGCGCTCGAGAAATTGCTCGGTTCTTCCGAAAGGGTGGTCACCCTTGGCTGTGGAAGGACCGATTCCGGTGTGCACGCCGCTGAGTTCTACCTTTCCTTTGAAGCTGCGGAACTACCGGGAGCGGTCATCGAAAAGCTGAACGGCATCCTGCCACAGGATATCGCGGTTTTGGGGATTTTTAAGGTCGATAATGAGCATAATGTACGGTACGATGCCATCAGCCGGACCTATCAATACCGGATCCATTTGCGGAAAGACCCCTTTTGCCGAAAATTCTCGTACCGCTTACGCAATATCCCCGATATTGAACGAATGAACCAAGCAGCCAGCCATCTCCTCGACTATGAACATTTCGCTGCCTTTCAACGCACGGGCGGAAGTGCCAGGACTGATATCTGTGATATCCGCGAAGCTTATT
>CAYVSK010000121.1:0-5482 GCA_964453635.1 uncultured Weeksellaceae bacterium
CTCCAATAGAAATCACCGGAAACCTGTTCCTTAGGAAGGAAAAGGACGAAATGTGTTCCCAGATCTTCTTTCAATTTTTCCTCCGATGGAAGGAGCGTGTTTTGGATTCCCCAGGCGTAATTGATACTGTCATTGATCTCTTTGTTCTTCTCCTCCAATTGTTCCTTTTGTTCCTGGATCGATTCGTTCGCTTCCCGAAGTTCCCTGGTCCTTTCCTGGACTTTCTGTTCGAGGATCATTTTCTGCCTTTGGAGCTTTCGTTCCCGGTATTTGACCCCGGTGAAAATGAAGAGGATGAAAACAGCCCCGGCTGAGACATAAAAGGTATGGGTCCTCCACCAAGGGGGATGAATAACAAAGGGAAATTGGGTCCGAACGCTTTGTTGAGGGAGGGTAAGATCCACCGTACGGACCTCGAACTTGTATTGCCCGGGCTTCAAACCCGGAAAAGTTTGTTGGCCTTGCTTCATAAGGGGAGACCAGGCACTATCGCTTCCGAGCAAACGATATTGATAACGGATCCGGTCACCCGATTTCATTCCCAATGAATGATAAGAGAAGGATATGGCATTCTGGTGATAAGATAGTTCTGGAACTTGATGGGGAGTACCTTCCCATCGATGAAGCCCATCACCTGTCACCTCCTGGATGGGGTTTCGGTTGACACTGACTTCCTCAAAAAAGATCCTTCTTTCACGCTTCTTGACGGATTCGATCTTACCGGGATCGATCCTTACAAGTTCCTTTTCGCGAAGGAAATATATTCCATTGGAGGTCTTTATGGGATTCCATGATCCTGCTCTTTCATATCCGACCGCTTCTCCCAGGGTGAGTTTATAAGGAGGTGCTTCCCATCCTTCATGGAACCGATAAACATCGATCCCTTTTTCAGTGCCGATCCACAGTCGTTTCCCTTCTCCTTTTTGGATCCAATAAATGTGGGATCCGGAGGGAGCATGCTGCCCCTTGAATTCATAGAGCAGGTGGAGGCTGTCTTTTTGGACTAAAGCGATCAAGGTCCGGCCGTCATTGGTACTCAGAATGCCTTTTCCCTTACCGATGACCTCCATGGCAGTAATATGGTTATTGGAAAGTTCAGAATTCCCTTTACGGAAATTTCTAAAGCGTTCCCCATCATAGGTGTAGAGTCCTTTAGCCCAAGACCCGAACCACATTCTATCCGCCTCGTCCTTATCTATATGCGTAACATCAACGGGAACTTTTCCTGAATCGAAACGGGTTTTTTCGCTTGGATTCGAAATGTCTTGGATCAACCTTAAGGGTTTATACTGGGGCACCACCCAAAGCCTGCCTTTTTCATCGAGGTAGCTCGCCCCGCTCATATTCGCCGGATGGAAGGCTTTGAAGTTGAGATCTTGGTCGAGCTGGATCAGTCCATGGGGAGAACCGATCCAGTAACGATGGTCATGGTAGTACAGGGCCGTGACCTTCCAATTATCCAATTCCTTTTTTCCTTTTATGGAGCGGACCTTATCCTTAAGGTCCGGGAGCTCCGCCTGCAGGAATTGCCCCTCCTCGAATTTTCCGATCCTCCCTCCTCCAAAAAGCCACAGGGAACCATTTGCCTTTGTCAGAGAAGGTCTCTTTTCTGTTAATGGAGAAGGGATGCTTCGGAATTCAAGGATCTCCGGGGGGACGATATACAGTCCATCCCCGAGTGTCCCGACAAAAAGGACTTCGTTCTCACGGTCGTACTCACAGCTCCAGAATTTTTCCGAGTCTATCCCGTAGGTGTGGCTCACAGGGTGATAACCGTTGCTATCGACCCGGAACAAAGCACCATCTGAACCGACGTTGGCGCCCCAGATCGGTGCCCAAAGATCCCCTTTCCCGTTTGCCGTGATGTCCCAGATAGCCCCTTTTTTATTATTCCAGTATTTCCGAAAGGGAGGAAAATCAAGGACGGTCCTTCCCCCCTCAACGATGCGCAAGCCTTGTCCCCCTATGATCATGGAATCGCCCTTTTCAAGGGATGAAACACTGGTGCAATTAAAAGGGGACCCCATTATACGACTTCGCGACATTGTAGAGCCAATGCCAAAAGCCCTTCCCTTCCCATAGATGGGCATCACGATGACCGAATCCTTCCCCAACGAAAAAAAACCTCCGATCTGAAATCGATCTTTATCCCATCCCTTTGGCTTTTTCAAATATTGGTAAAGGGTGTCGGTGGTCATGGAAGCGAATCCGTTCTCCCCTCCGGCAAAGACCCGCCCTGCAGTTCTGTGATGATAAAGGGTCCTTACGTGTTTGGGGGCCTCGACCGTATCCCCGGAAGGGCGATGAAATTCATCTCCATCGAAATAGACCGTTCCCCCTCCATAAGTCCCGATCCAAAGATTCCCTTCGGGCCCATCGGCGATCGCCCAAATCTTGTTGGAAGGAAGCCCGTCATTTGTAGTATAGACCTTTTTCCGGGTTCCATCATAGCGGACCAACCCGGAGGAGGTGCCGATCCACATATAACCTCTTGGCCCCTTATGGAGACAGCGAATGACATTGGAAGGCATCCCGGTCTGAATGGTCAACTTCCGGGATCGGACTTCCTGGGCTTCAACTCGATCGATAAGGAATGAGAAAGAAAAAAGAGGGATCAGAAAAAATATGAGCGCACCTTTATTACTTAAAAAAAGTTGTTGTATAAGATGCCCTTGTCTTGATATCATTTAATGAACTCAAATTTGGAACTAATTATTATAGCTTCAATTAAATTTAGAAAAAATACATGATGTATTTTTTTATATATAAAACTAATGGAATTCTTACTCCCATTGAACTCAGGTCAACACAGAAATCATAAATGCAGGAGACATCTTGCTCTTGCTGTTGATCTTGCTCATCTCAGGCCCTTGATCATTGTATACAACATCCTGGAGATCTCCTCGAGCAATGCGTAAAACGCTCGAAAAGCCTTCCCGTCGATCACTTCACGATCCTTCAGATAATCCAGGATCGCCACACATTCGAAGGCCGATCCCCTGGCGATCGTGTAAAAGTTCCTCTTATCCGGATCGGTGAACCGACCGGCACCCTCTGCAATGTTCAACATGATACTGAAGGAAGCGCGGCGAAGCTGATGATGGGTGACCCGGTCCACCTTTCCATTATCTTCCAAAAGACCGGCGATCTTTTGGTTGAAGTCCTTGGCCCTGGAATACACCGTTAAGTTCTCAAGTCAAACACAGACCTGGGATAAAAAGGTGAATGATACAAGTGGTGGTGAACCCAGGATGGATCGTGGCGGGAGGATTAACAAGAGCAGGAGCAACAGCAGGAGGGTTTGTTCCTCTTGCTCTTGCTCCATACTCAAAACTGTTCCTGCAGCCCGTAGGGGGATCGAACCCCTGTCTCCAGGATGAAAACCTGGTGTCCTAACCACTAGACGAACGGGCCGTCTGATTTTGGAGCTGCAAATCTAAGAGATCCGGATCATCAGGCAAAGGGCTTTTTCCTTCGCTTGACGATTCCGGTGGAGTAGACCGAGAAAAAGCCCATGGCCCGCACCTGCCCACTTTCTCACCAACTGTGATCAAGTGCATCTCCTGGTGCTACTGGAGCTCCGTCACCGAACTTACCAATGAAGCCGGGTCCACCGTTCTTGGCACGATATCGAGGCCGTGGAGGGTCTTCTGGACCGTGTTGAGCATCTCCCGGTCCACTTCCTTGCTGCTGCTCCACCGGGTCATGCTGAACCATTCGCGGGCCTGTTCCGGGGTCATTTCGAAGCGTTCCGCGGCCACCTCGGGAGCATCTTTGCGGTCCATGAAACCGGCGTTGGCGCAATTGATGACCCCGCAAAGGGTCTTCAGGGCCTCCGGCTTTTCCTCGAGGGTTTGCTGGCCAGCTGCCAGAACGAAGCAGGGCCAGGGGGTATCGCAGGTGCCGACCCGCCGGAACTCCCCTTTGTCCACCAGGAACTGCGTGGTGAATTGCTCGCACATGTAAACGTCCGCCTCCCCGTTGGCCAGGGCCTTTCGGGCCCCGTCCATGCCGCCGACCTCGACCCATTCAAGCTCGTTCGGGTCCCATCCCATTCGATCGGCATTGATATGGGCCATCAGATGGGAGCCGGAACCCGGGCGGGTGATGGCGAAACGGGTGCCCTCCAGGTCTTTCACCGCTTGAAAGCTCGAATCCGCGTGGACGTGGATCCCCCAGCGGAGGGGGCTTTCCACGAAGACCTGTACGATCCGCTTATTACCGCCCTTGAGGATGTCAGCGGTAATGCCTTCGGTAAGGACCACGGCGAGGTCCAGCTCACCATTTTCCAGTTTGCGGGTCATCTCCCCGGTCCCTCCGTGCTGGTCCATCCATTCAACATCGAGGCCTTCATCCTTGAAGGCCCCGTTCTCGATGGCCAAATGCCAGGGAATGTTGAAGTGTTCCGCTACGCCGCCGATCTTGAATTTCGTCATGGGAATTGGAGCGCTTATGGACAAATATATCCATAATAGGGGAGTTTGCTTTTCTTATGGAAGAATGAAATGTGGCCCGATCCGGATCATGATCCTCTTTTGGCCCCAAAAATTTTCAAGGATCCGTCTCCCGTTGACCCGGAGTTATTACTTTTGGGTTTTGCCTTGAACCTCAAACCTTTGAATGGAGATGAGCGCGAATGTCGGGAGATAGGGGGCGTAAAGAACGATTTTTTCATGATGGAACTTCTCCGCAACAGCATTTTCGGCTTCTTTCTCTGTACTTTTTCCATGCTTTTCGTGCAATGCGGTGGAGGGGGTTCATCGGACAGTGTGCGCTTTAATAAAAAGTCGAGCACGTTCACCGACTCGGTGCTCCATAAAGTGAACAAAGAAGGGCTCACGCTTACCGAGTTTTCTATACGCCAAAAGAGAGACACCCTTGAATTCAGGGCAGCGGTAAATTTTGAGACCCCGTATCGGGAATGGGCCCAGTTGCTGAACACTTTTTTGGTCCTTCAAATGGAGCGGCATGTGGAGTTAAAGCGGCTCCCGAATTGCGGTGAATTCGAGGTTTGCTACAAGGATACCTCTTGTCTCATCCAGACCTACAGGCAGGATGAATTGACCGATATGCTCGATTATCCCGGAAATGATACGCTGGTATGGAAGTTCATGGACCACACCATCCGGAATATCTCCCCCGGGAACTTTACGGCGTATGACCTCACCCTCGAGCGGAAACGTTTAGAAGGGAAGAGCCAATATCCGGAAGGATTCAGGGAGTTGATCCTCCGGGACCTTCCGCGGAATGACAGCAGTCAGGCCTTTCAGCAGGCCAAAAGCGCTCTTATGACCTTGATCGATGAGCGCCGTTCTCTGGGGGACCGGGAAAAAGTGGAGGATCTGCAGTTCTTCCTGGAGGAGCTGGAAAAAAGGCGCAAAAAGAAAAAAGGAACGGGCGGGAAAAAAGCTCGTCTGACTTCGGGAATTCAATCCCGGTACGCGAATAGATCCCCATAGACCGGGGCTTATCGATCAGCACT
>CAYVSK010000122.1:0-5467 GCA_964453635.1 uncultured Weeksellaceae bacterium
TGGACCTCGGTGACGTCGAGACCGGCGTCTATTTCGTCAAGCTGATCGGAAACGACCAAGTGATACACAAAGCCGTGGTGGTGAAGTGAAGGTCCAGCTCCAGAAAGCTTCAAAAAGGAGGGATCCGTTTATTCCATAACGAGAAAAAGGACCCCTAAACTTCATGAAGATCTTTTCTTTCCACATTTCTTTTTTCTTTCGTTATCACGTCCTTGGACCCTCCCCTGGCCACAATTTCATGAAAGGGCTTTGTAAAAACCTTATGAGAAACACCATATTCATTTTTTTTCTCCTCCTGGTCCCGAACATTCATTTTGCCCAAAAAGGGAAACACGGCCCCCTCAGTTTCGGGAACAAGGACACCGTGGTAAATGAATTCACAGCGCTTGTTTCCGATGCGACTCCAGGGGATCTCGAATTGATAGTAACCAATCCCACGCTCAATGCCAACGGACGCTTTCAAGGTCCCCTGGAACAAGGTGATCTTGTACTGATCGTACAAATGCAGGGGGCGGAGATAAAGAACGCCAACGATAAAAGTTGGGGGCGTATCCAGGACCTCAGGAACTGTGGCCATCACGAATTCAGAGAGGTAGATAGTGTTCCGAATGACAGTACGATCCGTTTGGCCTGTCCATTACAAAAAGCCTATGATCAAGCCGGTAACACCCAAATTATCCGGGTACCACGCTTTACAACACTTACAGTGGAGAACGGAGCGAATCTGACCACCGAGGATTGGGATGGGAATACCGGCGGCGCTCTCGTGGTGGAGACAAAAGGAAATGTAACGATAGAGGCGAACGGCCGCATGGATGTCACCGGAAAAGGTTTTCGGGGTGGAAGATTGGACAATGAGGCCGACTATGGTTATACGGGGTATGCCTCTCAGGATCCCGTGGACGGCGGTGAAAAAGGGGAAAGTATAGCAGGGTTCGGCCCCGTCTATGACAATAAAGGTGGACGATACGGGAGGGGGGCACCAGCGAACGGAGGAGGCGGTGGCAATGCTCATAATGGTGGCGGAGGTGGAGGCGCCAATGCAGGAATGGCGAAGGATTGGACCGGTGCCGGGAATCCGGACACATCAAACCCGGATTGGATCACGGCCTGGAACCTGGAAGCCAATGGTTTTTCGGACACAAACTCCACCGGTGGGGGAAGAGGTGGATATACTTATTCCAGTGAGGATGAGGATGCCCTTTCCACTCCACCAGGGGATCCTGCCTGGGATGGAGATGGAAGAAGGAATGGGGGCGGCCTCGGTGGTCGTCCCCTCGACTACAATGGTGACCGGCTATTCCTCGGCGGCGGTGGAGGTGCGGGTGACGGCAACAACAACGGGAATGCTCCGGGAGCTGATGGCGGGGGTTTGGTCCTTTTACAAAGCTTCGGCGATATCAATGGCGATGGGGCCATTATTGCCAACGGGAGCGAGGCTCAGGACACCAAAAATGACGGTAATGACGCACCAGGTGGTGGAGGTGGGGGCGGCACGATCGTCCTGAAAAGCGCCGGAACAGTCAATGGCATATCCGCAAAAGCCAACGGTGGAAAGGGCGGAGATCAAGACATTGGGAACAATGAGGCAGAAGGCCCAGGTGGCGGTGGCGGTGGCGGCCACATTGCCATATCCAACGGCACCATTTATACGGAGGCTTTGGGCGGGAACAATGGCACCACGAACTCCAGTGCTTTAACGGAATTCATCCCCAATGGGGCGACAAAAGGAGGGGCTGGAGTAACCGGTGCCTCGGTCGACCCGCCCCTTGAAACAAAGCTGAACGGACTGAACGATACAATTTGCCCGGGTGAAAAAGCCAGGCTCGTTGCGGTCCTTTCACCTCCCCCGGTCTCAGGTGCGACCATCAAATGGTTCGATACCCCGACCGGGAGCAACGTAATAGGAATCGGCGACACACTGATCACAGACCCACTTTATAAGGATTCCTCCTTCTATGTGGGCATATGTCCAGCAAGATCAGGAAAAAGAGACACTGTCCAGGTACAGGTATCCCATTTGAAACAGGACCTATCCACGTCAGATGATACCTGTCACGGAGATTGCGGAGGAAATTTGACGGTCACCCCACAAAATGGTTTTCCCCCTTATGTTCATTCGATCAACGGCGGGAACACCTGGCAGAACGCCCCCACCTTCGATAGCCTTTGTGCCGGTACCTACCAAGTACTTACGAGGGACGACATTGGGTGCCTGGATAGTTCGGAGATCAGTATCGACCAACCACCAAAGATCGAACTCTCCGTTTCCGATGACACCCTGATCTGTATAGATGGATCAGCGACCCTGAAGGCTCAGGCCTCAGGCGGGGTCCAACCCCTTACCTATCAATGGAGCCACGGCCTCGGTGATGCCGACCAACATAAAGTTTCCCCTGACCAGGACACAACCTATCAGGTCTATGTAAGGGATAGCAATGGATGCCGGTCCGCAACCCGAACGATCGGTATCAAGCTACTCCCTCCCCTATTGGTCAATGCCTATGAGGATGATACAGTATGTCGAGGGAACAGTATTCAATTAAGCGCCGAAGCCACAGGAGGCGATGGTGATCATCGGTACAGTTGGAGCAATGGCATGCAAGGGAATGTTATTGAGGTCACCCCCGATTCCAGCACCACTTATACCGCAACGGTAGAGGATGGATGTGAAACCCCCTCCGCTAAGGATAGCGTGACCATCGAGGTCACCCCTTATCCCGAGCCCCATCTGGAGGCCGAACCCCGGGAAGGTTGCGTTCCCTTGCAGGTCAGTTTCAAAAACACTACCGACTCAATTCCCAGGATCCAGGATTGTATATGGGACTTCGGCAATGGAACCTCCCAAAGTGGCTGCGAAGGCCCGGATCTTGATTATGAGAAGCCGGGTTGTTACGATGTGGGTCTGAGTGTAACAACAAAAACCGGTTGCACCAAAGATACTGTATTCCCTGAACTCATATGTGTACGCCCAAGGCCGAATGCCAACTTTAAAGCGGATCCCCGAAAGACCAGCTTACTCGACCCGGAGGTGGACTTCACCAATATGTCCACAGGGGCCCAACGATCCGAATGGACGATCGATACCCTGGGCAAGTCCTTCGCGACCGACACCAGTTACGTCTTCCCGAACGAAGGGCCCGGCACCTACCAAGTTCAATTGATCGCTGAGAATCAGTACGGTTGCCGGGATTCTATTGAAAAGTCCATCGTTGTCCGCGAGGAATTCATCGTTCATGTACCGAATGCTTTCACACCGGACGGGGACGGGATCAATGAATCATTTGGCCCGGTTATTCAGGGCCACGTACCGGAAAATTACACCTTCCGCATATTCAACCGTTGGGGTACCGAGGTCTTCCGCTCGGAAAACCCAGAAAAAAGATGGAAGGGTCTTGTAAATGGAAGTTCAGCGAGGTCGGGCGTCTATATATGGAAACTCCGGGTGCGAAGCAAGACCAATAAAGCGTTCAAGGAATTCACTGGCCATGTGACCCTGGTCCGTTGAGCTCCATAGCGCAAATATCCATCCCCTTTCAAAAACCATTAACTTCGGAAAAATTGCGTCTATCATGCAAGACATTAAGGAACATCTTCGAAAAACTTTCGAACAAAGCGAAAGCACGGTCGAACTTGAAGAAATCGAGATCCTCGAGGAAACCGATGAAGAAGGCAATGAAGGAGCGCTCATTCTGAACATGGACAACAAGTACTATTTGCGCTACTTTGTTCAATTCACCGACATGGAATGGTTCGAGATCCGGGACGACGATCAGGAAGAAAACACCAACGGGAACGGTCAGGAATAATATCAGGCCTGCCCCATGCTGAACATCCAAAAGAGCATACTGCTACTTTCCGATGCACACTTCAAAAGGTTCGAGAAATATCTGAAAGACCGGGGAAGCAAACTCTCGCTCCACCTGATCCAACGGATCCGTGAAAACAACATTGAAGATCAACCCGAAGCGGAGACCTTATGTAAAATGGTCTACGGGGATGAGGGGCAAGACACCAAAAAGAAATTTTTTCAACTTGCCCACAAGACCTTTCAATTAACGAGTTACCTCAACCGGAACTTCCCCAACCACTTCTACCACAACCTCGATCACATCGACCACCTCATGGATCAGGGGAGGGATGAGAAAGCCCTCAGCTTAGCTGGGATCCTATTGGATATGGCGATCAAGACCGAGAACTTCACCCTTCAGATCAACCTCCACAACTTTTTTAGTCAACGAGCCATTATCCACGAGGAACACAAAGAAGCCCTCCGTCAATTCGAAAAACTGGAGGACAGCATCGAGTATGAGCGCCTTCAGACCGAATTGTTCAAATATATCCGGAAGCATTTAAGTTACAAGGAGCGCGAAAACCTCAATCCGAAATTTACCGATGAGCATCTCGCCTACTTCGAACGATTTTTCGACCACCCCACCTGTTCCATCCAAACCTTAGCCAAATTCGGTTATTGTTTTACCCTGAGCGTACTGAACGACGAACGCTTTTACAACGCGGACACCTGGTCCCAGATCAAGGCCCTCTCGAAGGTCCCGGGGAAACTTGGCCACATTAGCTTTCCCTATGCTGACGAACTGCTGATATACATCGATTACCTGTACTTAAAACGGTTATTGCCATACCCCGAACAGCAGAACAAATTGTTGGAGACCGCCAGCAATGTCATTCAGGCATGGGAAAAAAAGCGATACTGGAAAAACACCTTCAACCCGGCCCTCGTAATGGCCCTGAGCATCAAAGCCAGTTGCTATTTTACCAATACCTGGCGCCTGCACTTGAAACTGACGGAAAAACAACGATCGGAGCTCCAGAACCTACAGGGTACTTGCGAAGCCCTCCTCAAAGAAGCAGAACAATGGCAGGACAGACCCATTAAATACATCAATATCTCCAATATCTACTGTATTTTTCTCCTCTTCGGTCCGGACAAAGACAAGGAAGAAGCCGTGGAACGGATCGAGCAACTACTCGTACAATATCAGCAGATCCCTTTTCAGAAGCTATACGATGCCATCTTTGCTACGCTGGTCATTGGCCTGTTCTCTCTCTCCCGGCACGAGGCTGTGAATGAAACATATAAACGATATGAGAAACTCACTGCCAACACGGCCACACACCAGGAGAACGACCTCACTATAAAAGGGGTGTATTACATTTCCCAATACTGGTATACAGGAAGACCGCAGTACGAGAAAAAATTCAATGAACTAATGGAAACGGTTGAGAACGACGTCCATTTAAAGAATACGAAGGTCTTTTTCGACCGGATCCTTGAAGACCTTCAGAAAAAAGGGGAAAAAAGTGGCCACAGTGTACCCCAGCGGGCCTGAAGCGCAGCAGGGTCAAAGTTTCCCGAAGCCACGTCCTTTCTTTACTTCCTTAGTAGCTTTAGCGAACGGCGGTGCCCTCCATCCGTCTTTAGGTGAAGAAAATAGATCCCCGGGGA
>CAYVSK010000123.1:0-5459 GCA_964453635.1 uncultured Weeksellaceae bacterium
TCCTTAAAAACCTATATTTGTGGGACAGGGCCGAACCAGGCGAAAGTTCCCGGCCAAGGCTCGAAATCCTTCCGCATTATGGCAGAAAAGCAAAAAAATGTAAAGGAAAAGCGAACCGCTACTGATACCAGCTTCTCCAAGGCCCAATACCTCAAGTGGTATAAGGATATGCTCATCATGCGCCGCCTTGAGGAAAAGGCCGGCCAATTGTTGATCCAGGGCAAGTTCGGTGGCTTCTGCCACCTCTACATCGGCCAGGAAGCGGTAGCGGCCGGATCTGCGAGTGCCATCGAAAGTAACGATAAGTTGATCACGGCTTACCGGGACCATGCGTATCCGATCGCATTGGGCATGCATCCCAAGTACGTGATCGCTGAGCTTTTTGGGAAACAAACGGGTTGTGTGAAAGGCAAGGGGGGGTCCATGCACATGTTCGATAAGGAGCGCAACCTATTCGGGGGGCACGGGATCGTTGGTGGGCACATTCCCCTTGGAGCGGGCATGGCCCTGGCAGAGAAATATAGCGGGACGAAGAACGTTGTTCTGTGCTTTTTCGGGGATGGGGCCGTTCATCAGGGGTCCTTTCACGAGACCATGAACATGGCCATGACCTGGAAACTGCCCGTGGTCTTTATTATCGAGAACAACCGCTATGCCATGGGAACCTCGATCGACCGGGCTTCCAATGTAACAGAGCTTTATAAGTTGGGATTTGCTTATGAAATGCCTTGTTTCCCTGTTGACGGGATGTCAGTGGAAGCCATTCATGAGTCCGTACACGGAGCCCTTGAGCAGGCAAGAGAAGGGAAAGGGCCGACCCTCATCGAAGCGAACACCTATCGTTATAAAGGCCATTCCGTGTCGGATCCGGCGAAATACCGGACCAAGGAAGAGGTCGAGCAATACAAGGCCCGGGACCCGATCGAACAAGTGGCCAAGACCATCAAGCAAAAGCGTTATATGACCAAGAAGCAAATAGAGGAGACAGAAAAGGAGGTCAAGGACCTTATTACGGAAGCCGTTGAATTTGCGGATGAATCCCCGGCTCCCGAGCCTGAGGAGTTGTACGAGGACGTATACGCCCAGGAGGATTATCCTTTTATTCGGGAATATTGAGCAGTTCGGGCGGAGAAGGGGACCTTACTGAACACATTTTGCCCCCGGACCGGTTCGAAAGGGTGGCAACAAGTTGCGGAAAATATGGCTGAAGTCATCAAAATGCCCAAGCTGAGCGACACCATGGAGGAAGGTGTCATTGCCGAATGGCACAAGAACGAGGGGGACAAGGTCCAAGAGGGGGAGGTCCTTGCCGAGATCGAGACCGATAAGGCGACCATGGAGTTCGAGTCCTTTTTTGATGGGGTCTTGTTGTATAAAGGCCTTGATAAGGGAGAAAGTGCGCCGGTCGATCAGCTCCTTGCGATCATCGGTGAAGAAGGAGAGGATGTTCAAGCATTGATCGAGGAGGAGAAGAAAAAAGCAGAAGAAGGAAAAGCGGAACAGAAAGAAGAAAAGGAGGCAGAAACGGCAACTGAAGAAAGCTCGGAACAAAAAGCCAGCGGTCCTGAAAAGGGCACGCACGAGGCGCCATCCAAAGAAAAAGTTGCCCCGGGCCCACCAACTTCCACTCAAACCCCTGCAGCGGCCAAAACGGACAGTCCCTCCATTACATCGGATGGCCGGGTGAAAGCATCGCCCCTTGCCCGCAGAATGGCGAGCGAAAAAGGGATCCCATTAGAAGCGGTCAAAGGAACAGGATATGAAGGAAGGATCATTAAACGGGATATCGAGAATTTCAAAGGTGCTCCAAAAGCTGCACAGCCCTATTTAGGGGTTGAGAATACCCGAAAGGAGGCGGCTTCGCAAATGCGGAAGACCATCGCTAAGCGGCTTTCCGAAAGCAAGTTCACGGCTCCCCATTTCTACCTTACCATGGAGATCGCTATGGAGCGCGCCATAGCGGCCAGAAGCTCGATCAATAAAGCGATCGAACCGGCCAAGGTCTCCTTCAATGACCTGATCATAAAGGCCGCTTCTGTGGCCTTGCGCAAGCACCCGGATGTCAATGTTTCATTCGATGGTGAGCACATGCTTTATCACGACCATGTCCATATGGGTGTGGCGGTGGCTGTAAAAGAAGGGCTCTTGGTGCCGGTCGTCCGCTTTGCGGACGGAAAACCTTTGACGCAGCTTTCCACAGAGGTCAGTGAACTTGCCGAAAGGGCCCGACAGCGGGACCTTCAACCGGAGGAATGGGAGGGGAGCACCTTCACCATATCCAACCTGGGCATGTACGGGATCGAGCATTTTACGGCGATCATCAATCCGCCCAATGCCTGCATCCTTGCCGTCAGTGGGATCCAGGACAAACCCGTGGTGCGGAATGGAGCTGTCGTACCCGGAAAGACCATGAACGTGACCCTTTCCTGTGATCACCGAGCCGTTGACGGGGCGACTGGTTCAGCGTTCCTACAAACGCTGAAAAGCTATCTGGAAGAGCCCGTGCTCTTTCTCGGGGCTGCTGAGATCTGATCCTCCCCGGAAACTTTTAAGAGGAACTTGAGTCAGGAATCCTTTTTTTTGTCCTTATAAATATTTGAGGATAAGGGAATAATCCTTTTTTTAGGGCTGCTTTGATTCCAATATTTTAAATTATTGGATATCCCTTTCCGTTCAAGAAACTTTAACTTTATTTCTACACAAGTGATACCACGATCAAATAATGACTTTATGAGACCGACATCTACTTCCCTTTTCACGTTTTTAACCGTAAAAGGATGCACGACCGCCGTGGTCGCATTCCTCTTCCTGAGTGTTTCTGCCATTGGGCAGACCGTGTATGAGGATTACCAGGATGGCAAGATCTGGTTCAAGATCGGATCGGATGTTCAACTGGACAAAGGTCTTGCTTCGGACAGAGAAGCTGATATCGACCCGAGAGACCTCCCTTTTGAACAGATCGATTTTGTGAAGGACCTTGTAAAGGAATACGGGATCACCCACTTATCCCGCCCTTTTTTCTTCCGGGGAGATAAAGCCCCCAAGCTGAAGAGAACCTATAAACTGGAATTCTCTGAGATCCATAAAGTGAACCGCTTGGTCGATGCCTTGGCCAAAGATCCCAATATCGACTACGCGGAGAAAAAACCCCTTTACCGGACCACTTATTCGCCGGATGATCCCAAGTATCCAGGCAGTATGTGGCATTTGCCCCAGGTCAATGCCGCAGCGGCCTGGGATGTTTCCTTTGGGAATTCCGATGTTGTGGTAGCGGTTTCGGACAATGCCGTGGACATCGATCATGAGGACCTCACCAATGTGACCTGGAACAATCCCGATGAAAGTGCCAATGGCCAGGACTCCGACAACAATGGCTATGTGGATGATGTCAATGGTTACGACCTCGCCGATGGGGACAATGATGTCCGACCTGCCAGTAACACTACCCGACATGGGACCCATGTCTCCGGGACGGTCGGGGGCGAGACCGATAACAGCACGGGGGTGGCATCCCTTGGCTTCGGGGTCACGGTGATGCCGATCAAGATCGGATCGGATGGTCAGCAGGGTTTGAGCGCAGGCACGGAGAGTATTAGTTATGCGGCTGAAAATGATGCCCATGTACTGAACATGTCCTGGGGCGGTCAAAATTCTTCCCAAACAATGGAGAATGCCGTCAACGATGCCCACAATGCCGGTACCATGTTGATCGCTGCAGCGGGGAACGATGGTGTCGACACCAAATTCTATCCAGCGGGCTACCAGAATGTTATGAGTGTGGGGGCAACAGATAAGAACGATGACCAGGCAGACTTTGGGACTGGCGGTTCGAATTATGGGTCTTGGTTGGATATCTCTGCCCCGGGTATTGAGATCAACAGTACCACGCCCGGGAATAGCTACAATTATCTTCAGGGAACATCCATGGCCTCCCCCAATGTAGCAGGACTCGCTGGTTTGTTGTTCTCCCTCCAGCCTTCGCTGGCCATTTCCGAGGTGGAAAATTGTATAACATCGACCGCGGACCCCATCAATTGGCAAGGCGGGGCTGGCAGGATCAATGCCGAAGCCGCCATGAACTGCATGTCCTCGGCTTTGGATAATCCTCCAGAAGTGCATTTCTCAGCCAAGGATACGGTTATCGTAGCGGGAAATTCAACGGATTTCACGGACAAATCCCTCTTTTCTCCCACCAGTTGGAGTTGGACCTTCCAAGGAGGGAATCCGGGTTCATCCAATGATCAACATCCCTCCGGGATCACCTATTCCTCTACCGGAACCTACGATGTAACCTTGGAAGCCAGTAATTCCAATGGTACCAACACGAAGACCAAGACCGATTATATCGAAGTGGTCGAGGGTGTCGATATGACCCTGAAAGTGGAAGACTGTAGTGGGAACGGCATCGAGAATGTGAACGTTTCCATCAGCAACAGCGATTTCTCTTATAACGGGGTGACCGATGTGAACGGAGAAGTCTCCATGACCGTCGCCAATGGCACGTACAATATTCGTGCTGCCGGGCCTTGGGGATACAAAAGTGAGATGGAATCCGGTGTGGTCATCGATCAGAACAATAGCAACCTGGTCAGGACGCTTAAAGATGGGTATTCGGATGATTTCGTATCCTCCAAAGGCTGGTTTGCCTCCGGGAATGTTGCCAGTGGTGCCTGGGAGAGAGGAAAACCGAATGGCACGGAATACCAGGGAAGCCAATCAAATCCCGGGAGCGACGTCTCCAATGATTTCGGGGAAAAGGCCTATGTGACCGGGAACGATCCCAGTGCCAGTGTTGGGGATGACGATATCGACGATGGGGTAACGACCCTCGAATCCCCTGACATGGACCTTTCCAGCTTCAATGACCCGATGGTCAAGTACGGCTATTGGTTCTTTAATGCCGGTGGCAATTCCGAACCGAACGATTCCCTGGTCGTGATCCTGGATAACGGAAGTAATTCCGTCCGGGCCATTACCTATACCAATTCAGCCTCAAAATGGCGTTTTGACAGCCTGAAGGTGAGCGACTACATCACGCCGACCGCCAATATGACGGTCAAGTTCGAGGCTTCCGATCTTTCGGGAAGTGGCCACCTTGTCAATGCGGGTGTTGATAAGTTCCGGGTTGTCAGGAATAAAGGCTGTCCCACATCGGTCAAAGAGGTCGAAACAGAGGAGCTTGCTGACCTTCATTACGATCAGAGCAATGCGCACTTGGTGGTCCGGTTCCGGGAGAACCATACCCCTGAAAAAGGACAGTTCCGGATCGTGAACGCCATGGGGCAAATTGTTCAAAGCAAGGAGATCGAGGGTGGAAAAGACCTGAGGGTCGATCTCGCGAACGTAAGTGAGGGGATCTATTTCTTCCGTTTCACAAACGGGGAACGTTCCTTCAACCGGAAGTTCATGAAGCGGTAAGGGATCGCTTCCGATGATCCTTAAAGAGAAAAGGCGGGCCC
>CAYVSK010000124.1:0-5245 GCA_964453635.1 uncultured Weeksellaceae bacterium
TGAGATCGAGGAATGGCAAGGGATTTTTCTTTCGGGGAGCTGGAAAGGGTTCTGTACGGGTTGAACATTGTTGAATCCGTACAGGGATGTGATAAGGGGCCACGGCCCTTGGCTCAATCCCTTTAGGTCGCCCCGTTTGCAGGCCCGGAATTCACGTCAATACCCCTTCTGCCGATGTCTTTGCAGCAAGACGGCCCGGATGCTCAAGGATATCGGACGGAATCGGCTATTGAGGATGGGGATGGTGGACTTGCCGCCGTCAAAGGGCATCGCTGAGAGGATCGGCGTCTCGATCACGGGATTGAGGATCAGTTTCTCGGTCATTTTCCAGCCGAATCCGAGCCCGTAATGAAGGCGGGCACTGAAATTTTCTGGGGTGGTCGTGGAAGCCTCCCTGAAGGGGGGGTCGTATCGCAGCTCTCGATCAGACATGCGCATGTTCAGATCGACCCCCAGGGTGTTCTGAACGAAATAATCGTCGTCGACCTGGATCACGTTGTTGAAACCCACGTTCAGGGTCAAGAATTCCTCATCGATCGTTTCCGTGGCTTCTCGTTTGGTGGTCTTGCCGCCGTTGCTGTGATCGGTGAACCGACCCGTTAGGTCTTCCTTGCCGGTTAACTTTTTGTAAGCAAGGGTGTAATCCATGTACTCAAAGAGCTTCCAATCGAACAACATCAGGGTCTTTCCGGCTTCCGCGTAAATGACCTTGTCCATCGACGGTTCCACCTTCGCGATATAGGAAGTGTCCTTATTGTCTATCATAGTGACCGGGCTCCTAACGTCTGTGGGAAGGTCGATCCCCCCGCCGGCACCGAAGACCCATCCGCCTCTCTTGAATTGCCCTGTGTTTTGTGGGAAAATTTCCTTGTAGGAGGGGTCGGTCATGTATTGGCCGTCGACAGCACCCGACCAAAAGAGCATGAAAACCCCGAGCAGCGATATGCTTATCCGTTGAGGCATCCTCGAATTAGGGTCTCCGTTTTTACTTCGCCTTCAGTGGGCTGGACTAAACAGGCTTATCCGTCTCATTGCTCCGGTACAGTTTCATCACTTTCTCGCCGGATCCGACCTTTTCAGGGTAATCGGCCTCGAAACCGAGGTTCATCCGGATCAGCAATGTGTCGGGATGTGGTCGGGTGAAGACCCCTTTGCCGATCGTTCTTTTCTCTTCCTTCCCTTCTACGGAAATGATCGAGAGTTTGGACGGGTCCTCAGTGTCCTTTACTTCGTAAATGGTCGTCATGTTGGAACGCGCTGACTGACCCTCCCCTTGGCCGGTGAATTTCGTCCCGTTCCGGGACAAGTGGTAATAACCCTCCTTGTCGAAGGTGATCACGGTCCCCTTGTCCTTTCCGGTCCCCTTCCATGTTCCCTGGAGGGATGAGGAGCCTGCCTGGTCCTCACAAGCAGGATTCAGTAGCGTAAAAAAAAAGAATAAGGGAAATAGAAAATATAAGCGCCGCATTCCGCAATGCCATTGAACCTCTCAAAGGTAAGGAGAAAAAATTTCCCTACGAAAAGTAAGGTCAACAAAAAGCCGGGTCTGGATCTTTAGCTTTGCAAAACGCATTTCCCGGAACCCTTGGCCCGTTCCCTGTGCATAGAGACCGCCACGAAGACCTGTTCCGTTGCTGTCGGTGATCGGGGGGATTGTTTAGCATACCGCGAGACCAGGGATGAACGTTACGTTCATTCCGAGGAATTGTTCCCCCTGATCGACCGGGTCCTTGATGAAGGTCGAACGGCTCCTTCGCAATTGGGGTCGGTCGCGGTGAGCTCGGGGCCGGGCTCCTATACGGGCTTGAGGATTGGCGTTTCGGCGGCCAAGGGTTTTGCCTATGGGCTGGGGATCCCCGTGGTGGCCATTTCGACCCTGCGCTCCCTGGCTTCTTCGTACCTGCATGAAAACCCGGGAAGGGAAGGAAAAGGATCGTCCCTGCTTATCCTGTCCGTTCTCGATGCAGGGGGAGAAGAACTCTATTGTGCTGCCTATGATGGGGGTCTTCGAACGGTCTTGCCGATCGGGGTCCGGCAAAGTGAGGCGCTTGCTGAGATCGGGGAGTTGAGCGGTAAGAATGTTATGGTCGTGGGTTATCCGGTCGAGAAGGTCCGGGCCGTGCTCGGTGATGGACTAGGGATCGAGTACTGCGAACGCTTCCCTTCGGCGGTCCCGATGATCCCCCTTGCGGAGGAAGCCATCAGGAATGGGGACACGGTCGATCCGGCCTACTTTGCGCCGGATTACCTGAAGCCCTTTTCCCCGACCCGGCAAAAGAAGGGCTTCCATTCATGAGTCCAGCTTTCTGAGGATAAATTCCTCGACCTCCTGGCTGTCCCATTTCTGCTCAATATCCTCCATGGCCATCACTTCTTTCATAATGGCCTCTTGTTCTTTGCCGTTATCAAGGGCTTTCGAATAGGGGGTATGGCTGAAGGTGACCTGGGCATAAAGTGGGGTCCACTTGTCGGGATGCTTTTCGGAGAGCTTTTTCTCGATCCGCTTTTGAAGGAGGAAGGAGGGGTCGGCCGTTTTGTCGCGCATCTCGATGAAGTTGTGAAGGGCCAGGTCCGCAATGGCGTCCGCATCGGGTTTGCGCGAAGTTGAAAAGTGATCGAACATGGCTTCCCAACTTTCAAAGTGGTCCATCATTTCATCGAGGAGGCGACAATCCTCAAAACCGGCGTTCATCCCCTGTCCGTAGAACGGAACGATGGCATGGGCGGCATCGCCGAGGAGCAAGACTTTATCCTTGTAATTCCAGGGTTCGCAACGGATCGTTACCAGAGAGCCGGTGGGATTGGAGAAGAAATCCTCTGAGAGTGTTGGCAAAAGGGGAAGGGCATCGGGGAACTCCCGTTCAAAAAAGGTGTGCAGGTCCTGCTCGGTCTGAATGGCCTCGAATCCTTTTTCTCCCTTAAAGGGGAGGAAGAGGGTGCAGGTGAAGCTCCCGTCCGGGTTGGGCAGGGCGATCATCATGAAGGTATGGCGGGGCCAGATGTGGAGGGCATTCTTCTCCATGCGGTGGCTTCCGTCCGCTGCCGGGGGAATGCTGAGCTCTTTGTAACCGTGCTCGAGGAATTCCTGGCTGTAATTGAATCGGATGGTCTTTTGGAGCCTGGCGCGAACTGCGGAAAAGGCACCGTCCGTACCAAAGATCCGGTCGTAGGTCCGGTGCATCTTTTTCCCGCTGGTCCGGTCCTCGAAAATACCCACCCCTTGCTCGGGGTCGATCTCATGGCATTTCTGGTCGAAGGTGAGCTCGATCCCTTCGTACTCCTGAACCTGTTGGAGGAGAGCCTTGTTAAGCCCGCTACGGGAGACCGAATGGATGGCTTGTCCCTCCTTTCCGTAAGGCTGGAACGTCAGTTCTCCCTTCGGGTCGTGGATCATCCTTCCCTTCATCGGGATGGCCAGGTCCTCGATCGGTTCCTTCATTCCGACTTTATCGAGGGCTTTCCAGCCGCGGTCCGACAGGGCCAGGTTGATGGAGCGCCCCCCTTCTTCCTGCTTTTTCAGGAGGTCGGGCCGGGATTCCACCACCTCGACCCGGTAACCCCGGGAGGCGAGGAAAGAAGACCAGAGGCTTCCGACCAGGCCACCCCCTACGATTCCGATCAGTTCCTTTTCCAATGGTCGCCGTATTTGCGTTCGAAATATCGTCCCCGTCGTGGCCCTTTTTTCCGATAGGGCATAAGGATCCTAACGACAACGATCCCGATCAGGAGGATCCCGAAAATAATGATCATCCATTTCGTCATTCCGATGGCTGCTTTAGAGCTCCGAAAGAGCTTTTTCGAGGACCTCCCCGAAGCGCTGGACGTCCTGAAAGCTGTTGTAGAGGGGGGCTGGCGCGAGTCTCAGGACGTCGGGTTTTCGCAGGTCCGCACTGACCCCCTGTTCTATGAGCTTCTCCTGAACCCGTTCGGCTTTTCCTTCCATAAGAATAGAGAGCTGCGCCCCTCGCTGGCTCTGATCCGACGGGGTAATGATCTCCATCCCGACGTTGGGATAGCGTTCAGCGATCGTGTTGATCACAAAGGCGAGATAGCCCGTTAACAGGTCCCGTTTTCGGGAAAGCTCCCCGATCCTGGCCTCGTCAAAGATATCCAGAGCGACTCGGTGAACGGCCATGGAGAAGATCGGGGCATTGCTCAATTGCCAGGATTCGGCGGTAGGAATGGGGTCGAAGTGGTTGTCCAGGCGAAAGCGGGAATCCTTTTGGTGCCCCCACCATCCCGCAAAGCGCGGTATTGCAGGGTCACCGGCGTACTTTTCGTGAACGAAAGCGCCCCCTACACTTCCGGGCCCCGAGTTGAGGTACTTGTAAGAGCACCATACCGCGAAGTCCACCTCCCACTCGTGCAGTTTCATGTTCAGGTTGCCGGCTGCATGGGCCAGATCGAAACCGGCATAAGCTCCGACTTGATGAGCTGCTTCCGTGATGGCGCGCATGTCAAAGGCTTGGCCGGTATAGAAGTTCACTCCGCCCATGAGGACCAGGGCCAGCTCCTCCCCCGTGTCATTGATCCGGGCCAGCAGGTCATCGGTCCGGATGATATGTTCCCCCGCTCTGGGCGCTACCGTAACGATGGATGTATCCGGGTCGAATCCATGATAGCGGACCTGCGATTCGATCGCATAGCGGTCAGAGGGGAAGGCTTTGTCTTCGCAGAGGATCTTGAAACGTTTCTGGTCCGGCCGGTAAAAACTGACCATCAGGAGGTGGAGGTTGACGGTGAGGGAATTCATGACCACCACTTCCTCCGGTTTGGCACCGGTAAGGCGCCCTGTGGGTTCACTTAGTTCCTCGTGATAGGAGAACCAGGGGTGCTTAGCACTGAAATGACCATCCACGGCTAGCTTGCGCCAGTTCTCCATCTCTTCGAGGACAGCCTCTTCAGCCCCTTTGGGTTGCAATCCCAGCGAATTCCCCGTAAAGTACAGAACCTCCGATCCGTCTTCCTGTTGCGGGAAAAAGAATTTCTTCCGGTATGCCGAAAAAGGATCCCGCTCGTCCATGGAGCGGGCGAAATCCTCCGTGAATTGATATTTCATGGGATCGAAAGGTTATCGGACAAAACTATTTTCTTTTATTCGAACCATCAAAACCCGTATCCTCAAATCAAAGAAAAGGACCTAGGCCCCGGGTGACCTGTTTTTCAGGGGGTGATCGAATCGACCGCGGGGGGATAAAAGGGCTGTTACAGGGCCGCGAGTCCTTGATCGTCAAATAGATGCAGC
>CAYVSK010000125.1:0-1589 GCA_964453635.1 uncultured Weeksellaceae bacterium
CTTTCCAGAAGCCCGTTTCCTCCATATTGTAAGAAACCCTTATAGCAATCTTGTATCATTTCGTAATTTCCGTAGGCGCAACAATGGACCATATCCCTTACTTGACCGGTTATTGAAGTCCCTTAATAACAATTTTTATTTTCTTTATAAGAACCAGGAGCTATTGGCCGATGATTATCACGTGGTTCGCTATGAAGATCTTGTTCAATGGCCCGAAAATACCATGCGTAGGGTATCAGGAAAGCTCGATATCCCTTTCTCCGAAAGCATGCTCAGACCAACGATGCTTGGTGTGGATTGGATGGGTAACAGTACTACGGACGCACGACCCTTGGAAGGGATAGAGCCGGACCGATTGAATAAGTGGAAAACGGGGATCCATCCCATGGAGATCTTCTATGTAAACAAATATTTTCCCCACATCCTCAGGGACTACGGGTACGAAAAGGAGATCGCGAAAAATGGATTCCTTAAGCCGGCCAAGGGAGAATCCCCGGCTCGGTATTGCTATAATAGGATCTATCGGATCTTTGATCGGAACCTTTAAAACCTGCGGACCCAAAAGAGCGTCCTATGAAAAAGTCTGAAGCAGTGGTTAAATTGTTCCGCTATTTGATCACCGATAGGGCCCCGATCAGAAAAAAGCTGTTCAATCATGTCAGGGAACGAGCGGGGAAGGATGATGTCATCGGGGTGCACGGGCGCAAGACCTTGCCCTATGTGGACCTCTTGGACCTTTTGCCTTCGGAAGGGGAATCGATCCATCATTATACCTTCCTGAAGGGGAGCTCACCGATCCCTGATATTGCTCTTGTAAAAGCAATGTGCCGGCGCTTTGAAGAAGCTGATTTCCTTGAGATCGGAACCCAGCGGGGAGAGACCATTGTGAACGTGGCTGATGTGGCGAGGAGTTGCACTTCTCTTTCCTTACCCGATGAGGATGTAAGAAAAGCGATGGGAGAGCAGGCAGCAGCGATGCAGCGGCTCTTCAGTGATGATGTCCCGAACATTCAGCATATCCATCACGATTCCAAGACTTTCGATTTTGAAAAGCTGGACCGTAAATTCGATGTGATCTTCATCGATGGGGATTACAGCTACGAAGGGGTCCGTTCCGATACGGAGAATGCCTTCCGCTCCTTGAAGGATGAGCATTCGGTCATTATTTGGCACGATTTCGCCAAGAATTTCGAAGACCTCCGCTTCGAGGTGATCAATGCGGCCCTCGATGGATGCCCTTCGGAACAGGAACGGAACAGGGTTTTCAGGGTGTCCAATACGGTATGTGGCATATACTTACCGAAAGGAGATCAGGAAGCCCGGGAATTGGAAACGCCCCATCCCCCTGATAAGGTTTTTGATATCACCCTAAAAGGCAGAAAACTTTCATGAAAGTACCTTATCTGGACCTACCCGGCCAACATGCTCCCATCAAGGAAGAGATCCTTGAAGCGGTCGGGAGCATCCTCGATAACGGCCAATTTATCCTCGGAGAACCGGTCTCTTCCTTCGAGGAACAGTTCGCTGAGTTATGTGGGACCCGATACGCGGTCGGGGTTTCCGATGGGACCGATGCGCTCATTCTTAGT
>CAYVSK010000125.1:1599-4843 GCA_964453635.1 uncultured Weeksellaceae bacterium
GTTTGAACGCCCTTGGTATTGGGCCGGGTGATGAGGTGGTCACCGTTTCCAACTCCTTCATCGGTACGGGGAACGCCATTGTTCTGGCCGGAGCTGACCCGGTTTTTGTCGAGGTCCGGGAGAACATGATGATGGATCCGGAAGCCTTTGAACAGGCCATCACCGAACGAACCAAGGCGGTCATCCCGGTCCATCTTACCGGGATCCCTGCACCCATGGATCGGATCATGGAGGTCGCAGAGGAGAACAACGTGACCGTTATTGAAGATGCGGCCCAGGCCGTGAGGGCAGAACACGGTCCGAAACGGGTCGGCAGCATTGGCAAAGCGGGTTGCTTCAGTCTTCACCCCTTGAAAAACCTCAATGCTTGTGGCGATGGGGGCATGGTCACGACCAATGATGAAGAGCTGTACAGGTATTTGACGAAGGCCCGGAATCACGGGTTAAAGAACCGTGATGAGTGCGCGTTCATCAGTTCCAATGCCCGTTTGGATGCGTTGCAGGCAGCGATACTGACCGTCAAGCTGAACTACCTGCCCCAATGGGAAGGAAGGAGGCGGGTCATTGCCGATCGTTTCGATGAAGCCTTAAAGGAATACGTCGAGATCCCCCGGGAGGATCCTGGACAAAAAGGGGTCTATCACACTTACGTAATACAGAGTCCTCATCGGGACGCATTAAGATCCTATTTGGCCGAGCAGGGGGTCGAGACCAAGATCCACTATCCGGTCCCTATTCATCTTCAGGAACCTTTCCGTAAAAAAGGGTGGAAGAAAGGGGACCTCCCCCGAACAGAAGAACAGAGCAAGGAGATCCTTAGCCTCCCCGTGCATCCGGAATTGAGGGACGATCAGATCGAATATATTTGCCGTTCCGTTCAGTCCTTTTTCACAGAAAATCCTCCATCTCCATGAAAGCACTTGTGACCGGCGGTTGTGGTTTTATCGGTAGCCACCTTGTGGACCGCCTTCTGGCAGAAGGTCATGAGGTTGTCGTGATCGATAACCTCGCGACCGGTAGGAGACAGAACCTCGACCAACATCGGGACAGCGCTTCTTTGTCCATGCATTTTGAGAACATTGTCGACCATGAACGAATCGCTCCGTTGTTCGAAGGGGTGGATCTGGTGTTTCACCTTGCCGCACTGGCCGATATCGTTCCTTCCATTCAACGGCCGATGGACTATCACCGGGCCAATGTGGAAGGCACGATTAGTGTGCTCGAGGCTGCAAGAAATGCAAAAGTTGGTCGTTTCGTGTATGCGGCATCCTCCTCCTGTTATGGGATCCCCGATGAATACCCCACCCCTGAAAGCTCCCCGATAAGACCAGAATATCCTTATGCCTTTACCAAGTACGTCGGTGAGGAATATTGTTTCCATTGGCAAAAAGTCTACGACCTCCCGGTTACGGCCTTGCGCTTCTTCAATGTATACGGGACACGGCAGCGAACCACAGGCACCTACGGGGCGGTCTTCGGGGTCTTTCTCGCCCAAAAGATCAATGGGAAGCCTTTGACGGTGGTCGGTGACGGTACCCAGACGAGAGATTTTACCTACGTTACGGATGTGGTGGATGCATGTTATACGGTTGCCCGGAATGAGCAGGTGGTGGGTGAGGTCATGAATGTGGGAAGCGGGAACACCTATAGCGTGAACCACCTCGTGGAGCTCATCGGTGGTGAAAAGACCCACATCCCGAAACGGCCTGGTGAACCCGATCAAACCTTCGCGGATATTACCCGGATCCGGGAACTGACCGGTTGGGAACCGAAGGTTCCCTTTGAAGAGGGAGTTCAGGAGATGCTGGACAACATCGACTATTGGAAGAACGCCCCCGTCTGGGATGAAGAATCCATTTCCGAAGCCACCAGGGACTGGTTCAAATACCTTGGAAAGGAGGAAAAGACCCCGTAGCTGATGGCTCGTGAACCCGAGAAGAAGATCCTCTCCCTCGAGGACCTTGGAACGCTCCTTTCGCAGTTGCGGGCCGATGGTAAGCGTGTGGCCCATTGTCATGGGGTCTTTGATCTGCTCCATCCGGGGCATTTCAAGCACTTCGATGCGGCCAAAAGCTTCGGGGATATCCTCGTCGTCACGATCACGGAGGACCAACATGTGAACAAAGGCCCCGGTCGGCCCGTGTTCGAAGAAGGGCTCCGGGCCGAGACCGTCGCGGCCGTGGAAAGTGTCGACTACGTGGCGGTCAATCGGGACCCGACCGCGATCCCGGCCATCGAGACCATTCAGCCCGACTTCTACGTCAAGGGCCAGGATTACAAGGTGAAGGAGGAAGACCTTACGGGCGAGATCCTCAACGAAAAGCAGGCCGTAGAGAAGTACGGCGGCCAATTGGTGCATACCGAAGAGGTCCAGTTCAGTTCCTCCAAACTGATCAATCGCCACCTCAGCACCCATCACGAGGAGGCTGAGGATTATTTACGGGGGTTGAGGGGGCAGTATAACTTCGATCACTTCAAGGCGATCTTCGATGGGATCGCTGAGCTCAATGTTCTGGTGATCGGGGATGTGATCCTCGATGAATACCAATTCGTAGAAGCGCTCGGCAAAGCTTCCAAGTCAGCCACCATCACGGCCAAGATGCTGGATAATGAACTTTACGCTGGTGGGGCCGTGGCCGTTGCGAACCATGTGGCTGATTTTGTGTCCAATGTGACCCTGATCTCGAGCTATGGGTTGAACAAGGGGAAGGACTACGGGGATTTCATTCGGGAGCATCTCCACGATAACGTGACCTTCGAAGGGGTCTACGATCCGGACCGCCCCACCACCTTGAAAAGGCGTTTCGTGGACCAGACCTTCAAGCACAAGCTCTTTGAAGCGATCGAGATCGACGATAGCCCGATGGAAGGGGAGCCTCGTAAGAAGTTCCATAAACTGCTCCAAGAGGCCGAGGATTCCTACGACATGATCCTGGTCGCCGATTTCGGACACGGAATGCTCGACCAGGAGAGCATCGATATCCTCACCGGGAAGCATATCTTCCTGGCCGGAAATACACAGACCAACAGCGCGAACCAGGGCTTCAATCTCCTGACCAAGTATCCCAGGCTGGACTATTTCTCCATCGACAAGGATGAGGCCCGCTTGGCCATGCACGACCAATATGGCAAGATCGAAGACCTACAGCGCGCCCTTCTGAAAAAGACCCAGGCCAAGCTCGGAGCTGTAACGCTGGGCGTTGACGGCTCATGTGTCATGCAGGATGGAAGAGACCTCTCCTAT
>CAYVSK010000126.1:0-4841 GCA_964453635.1 uncultured Weeksellaceae bacterium
CGTACTGTCCCTCGTTACCCTGGCCCTTACCGTGACCTCAGAGCTATCCAGACGGCCATTCTTCCCGTCGATGATCTTTTTGTTGTAGGTCCCGTTCCGGCGATAAAGGCTTACTTCATCCTCCGTGTCCCCGAAGCGTAGAAAATAACCACGAAGGGAATCTGTTACGTTGGATCTGTTACTTACGAGGTAGACTTCCACGTTGTTGTTGGCTGAGGGGTTGAAATCCAGGTGGAGGAGGAACTCCCATACGGCATTCTCGATGGCCTTGCTGCCGGTGGATAGGTGGGCCTCTCCGTCCGCTGGGGGAGCATTGAGGTGGAGGTCGCCTGTGTCGACCTCGAAGTCCCCCGTATCGCCATTCCAGCTCGGGTCCTCGACCATATCCCCGTCAGTGAAATGGTCTGAGAACTGAGCCCGCATTTCGCATGGGGTCAGTATCGCGCTTATGACCATGAAAAGAAGCAGCCCTGTTCGCATGGTAATGGGCGAATCTACGCGCAGCCCTGATCCGGGGATCAATCGGGAAGAGCGGTGATCGGTAAGGATCTGCGCCGCGCAATGGATGATCGGAAGCCAGCTTTTCTCTACATTTGTTCCGTTAAACGGACGTTTATGAAGGTCGTTGTCATCGGTGTTACGGGTTTGGTCGGTCGGGTTATGCTGAAGGTCCTGGCCGAAAGAAGTTTTCCGGTTACAGAGCTGATCCCTGTGGCTTCGTCCCGTTCGGTCGGAAAGGAATTGGATTTCGCCGGGGCGTCCCATCGGATCGTTGACATCGAGGAAGCCCTTCAAAGGGGGCCGGATATCGCGCTCTTTTCCGCTGGCGGGGATATATCAAAGGCATGGGCTGAAGCGTTTGCGGAAAAGGGAACCCGCGTGGTTGACAATTCCTCCGCCTGGCGCATGGACCCGAATAAAAAGCTCATCGTGCCCGAGGTCAATGGCGATACTCTATCGAGCGCGGACAAGATCATTTCCAATCCCAACTGTTCGACCATTCAGATGGCCGTGGCTCTCGCTCCCCTTCACCGGGATTATGGCGTGGAACGGGTGGTGGTCTCTACCTATCAATCCGTGACGGGTTCCGGCCAGGAAGCTGTGGATCAGTTGGAACGGGAAAGAAAGGGGGAGAACGGCGAGCAGGTCTATCCCTATCCCATCGACCTGAACTGTCTCCCTCACTGCGATGGGTTCAACGATGAGGGCTACACCAAAGAGGAGGTCAAGTTGATGGAAGAGACAAAAAAGATCCTCGGGAACGAAATGAATGTTTCAGCAACTGCCGTTCGGGTGCCGGTGCGGGGCGGTCATGGAGAGTCAGTGAACGTTCAGTTGGGGAGGGACTTCGATCTTTCCGAGGTCAAACGTTCCCTTTCGGAAGCACCGGGAGTCGGTTTACAGGACAATCCCGATGTGAACCTTTATCCCATGCCGCTTTATGCAGAGGGGAAGGATCAGGTCTTCGTTGGACGTGTTCGCCGTGACCCGACGGCAGAACGGACCCTGAACCTTTGGGTGGTGGCCGATAACCTACGCAAAGGGGCCGCGACGAACACCATCCAGATCGCAGAATCGCTTGCTGAAAAGCAGTTCGTGGGGGGATCCTGACCTCCGTTTTGCTTTATCCCTTTTGGATCTGTTCCAGGGCCTCTTTAACCGTGGAGACCGGCAATTGGCAGCTCCCTTTGGTACATACATGGATGCTCGTGTGTTCCCCGTTTTCCCTGATATTAAGGAGTTCGAGCTTGCTTTTCTCCGGTTCCCGGCTACCGGCCAATACCGAGTTGGGCAGGTAGTGGCGGGCGATATCCGCTCTTTTTGATTCCGCTTCCGGGCCGACGATTGCCACCTCGTAATAAGGGTGGACCAGTTTGAGGGCCAACATGCCCCAGTTGGAGTAGGCTTCTCCGTGCCCGGTCATATCCTTTTGCACTGCGCTCAACATCCGGGTGGCCATTTCGATGTGCCCCATATCGCTGGTCAGGTGGCCGAGGTCGAACAAGGCATTGGCGAGGGCTGAGTTGGAGGCCGGGATGACGTTGTCCGTCAATTCGGCATGGGGCGTCACCAGGGTGGGTTGATCCTTGGCCGTGAAGAAAAAGAGCCCCGTTTGCTCATCCATGAATTGTTCAATGATATGGCTTGTCAATTCCCGGGCCCGGTCGATGTATTCCTCGTTGAAAGTGTTTTGGTAAGCCGCGATCAGGGCCTCCAGGAGAAAGGCATGGTCATCGAGATAACCGGGGATCTGGCTGGTCCCGTCCTTGTGGATCCGGAAGGTACCGCCTTCGGGCCGGCCGACCTCCTCAAGGAGGAAGCGCAGCTTTTCCATGGCCGTTTCCTTGTAGTCCGGTTGACCCGTTGCCTCGTAGGCATCGAAATACCCTTTGATCATCAACGCGTTCCAGGCCGTGATGATCTTGTGATCCAGTTCCGGGCGGATCCTTTGTTCTCGGGCCTGAAGCAATATCCTGCGGATCTCCTCGACCTCGCTATGGAGCTCCTCCGGGGTCAAGCCGTGTTTGCTCGCCACTTCCTCCGGTGTTTCGGTCCGTAGCAGGATGAACTTGTCGTTTTGCCATTTGCCCTTTTCGTTCACCTCGAAAAAATCCTTTGCCAGCTCGAAACGGTCTCCCAGGACTTCCTTAAGCTCTTCCACTTCCCAGATATAGAATTTGCCTTCCTCCCCGTCGCTGTCCGCATCGATAGCGGAATAGAAACCCCCATCCGGATGGCTCATTTCGCGTTCGATAAAGCCCAGGGTGTCGTGGACGACCGAAGCATAGAAAGGGTCGGCCGTTTTTTCGTAAGCCTCCGCGTAGAGGCTGACCATTTGGGCATTGTCGTAGAGCATTTTCTCAAAGTGAGGAACTTTCCAGAGCATGTCGGTGGAATAGCGGCTGAACCCGCCGCCGACCTGGTCCCGAATGCCTCCACAGCCCATTTTTTTCAGGGTCAGTTCGGTGTGGGAAAGGATCTCCGCGTCCTCAGTGAAATGGCTGTAGCGCAGCAGAAATTGGTAATTGTTGGGCAGGGGGAACTTGGGCGCCCGTTGGGGGCCGCCGTTGGTTTGATCGAAGTGATTGGACCATCTTCCCACCATGCGGTCGAGGGCCTTTTGGTCCGGACCCTCGTCCTTATTGGGTTCCGGGATTAGCTGGACCTGCCGGAGGCCCTCTTCCAGGCGGCTCGCGTATTCCCCGACCTTTTCGGGGTCGTCCCTGTAGACGCTGGAGAGCTGGTTCAATACGTCGATCCAGGCCTCCCTCGGAAAGTAAGTGCCCCCGTATACGGGCCTTTTGTCGGGCAGGGCGAAGCAATTGAGCGGCCAACCGGCCTGTTGGGTCATCAATTGGACCGCCGTGATGTAGAGGTTATCGACATCCGGATACTCTTCCCGGTCCACTTTGATGTTCACGAAATTCTCGTTCATGATCTCGGCCACCTCCTCGTCAGAAAAGCATTCCCTCGCCATAACGTGACACCAATGGCAGGAAGAATACCCGATGCTCACGAGCACGAGTTTCCCTTCTTCCTCAGCCTGTTGAAAGGCCTCTTCGCCCCAGGGTTTCCAGTCGACAGGATTGTTGGCATGTTGCAAGAGGTAGGGGCTGTTCTCCTGTGCCAGGTCGTTGGTATATGGTGTTTCGGGATCCATGGCTTCTTTGTGAATTTCAAAGAATGCAAGGTAACACTGTTTGCTATATTGAAACAAGCAAGTGGTCCGCCCCTATCCGTTATCGTATGGCTGAGAAAAAGAAAGTCAAGCGCCCCGGCCCTGGTCTTTTTAAAAAGAAAAGGGGACCGGGATGGGTATTGAACGGGATGATCCTCGGGCTTCTTTTCGGCCTTTTTTCCCTGGCTTATGCCGGTCACTACACCTTCCTCTCGCGCATGGACCTGTCGAGGCTAATGGCCCTATGTTGCTTCATCGGGGCCCTGCTTCCTGTGGGGTTCTATCGCCGTTGGTTCCCGTTTTCCCGGTGGGATGTGCTGTTCTTTAACCTCTTGGGGGTCGGGCCCGTCTTGTGTGGAATGGTCCTCTGGATCAACTTCTTCTTTCACGGGCCGGCAGACCTATTCACTTATAAAGTGATCGATCGGCGGGTCGAGCGGACGGTCATACCCGGTGACCCCGTTGTTTGGGTGGAGCTTGAGAACGAGGCCATGCAAGCGTATCCCCAATACCGGAAATACGAGGTTTACGAGGGTCACAAGGCAGCTTTGAACGCGGATCGGGTGCAGTACCGAACGGCCATAGGCCTATTGGGATGGCGGATCCTGCTGGGCAGGGCGTTTTTGGAAAGGAACGGATCGAGTAGTGGGGACCCATGAACGGAAAACCGTGATATTGCAGGTCTTGATACCTTGAAGTGGGGGACCGCGACCACATCTATGCCTTTAAGATGCTCGACCTCTCCGATACGGCAACCGGTATCGTGGTGAACCAGGTCAGCTCCGAACCCATCGAAGATGCCCGTGTTCAGGTCGTGAACCAGTCCAACGGGGCGACCCTTAAGGACACGACCAGCAATTTGGACGGGAATTACGGCGCGGTCGTATTCGATTTCGATGAGCCCTACATGGTCAAGGTCTCCGCCGATGGCTACAAGGACCGGTTGATCGAGGTCCCGCCCCGGGACCGGAAGGCGGTGCTGGAGGAGATGAAAGAGCTGGGCCTGAAGCCGATCCCCAAAAAGGACCAGGTCTTCCGGATCGACAATATCTATTTCGATTACGACAAAGCCACCCTGAAGGACAGCTCTAAGCTCGTTCTCGACAAAGTGCTCGGCTTTCTCGAGGACAACCCCAAGACCCGCATCGAGCTCAGTGCTCAT
>CAYVSK010000127.1:0-4826 GCA_964453635.1 uncultured Weeksellaceae bacterium
ACTTCCAGGAAAAGACCTAACCGACCCGGGCCAACAAACAGATCTCTTTCAGCATTCCCGGCTTTGCTATGAAGGACGGGGAACCATGGCTCAGTTTCGGTGTTATGGGTGGTGCCATGCAACCACAGGGCCACGTGCAGATCCTGGTGAACATGATCGATTTCGGAATGAACCTCCAGGAAGCGGGTGATGCCCCGCGGGTTCGCCATTCAGGGTCTTCTTCACCAATGGGCGGGAAAATGGATGACGGCGGGACCCTCAACATGGAAAGCGGCTTCGATTATGCCACGATCCGAGCGCTCATGGGAAAAGGCCACAACGTGAGCTACAGCAGGGGTGGATACGGAGGCTACCAAGCCATCATGTACGACCCGGAGGAAGACGTTTATTACGGGGCTTCAGAATCGAGAAAGGATGGCCATGCGGGTGGGTATTGAAGAGAATCAATAGATCTTCCGTCGGCGTTTCTCCCGACCGAACAATTCCCGAAAAGCTTTGCCGGTCACCGACCCGAGCCCACCGACCAAACCACCGATAAGGCCGGTCAGATAGACGAGGGGGGTCCCGGAAGCGAACCCGAACAAACCAGCCACTCGGTCGCTCAGAATACCCCCCGTCTGAATGTGGATCCCCCAAGCGTGGAAAAACCAAAGAAGCCCGACCCCCATAAAACCAGTCAAAAAGACCCAACGATACTTCTCCTGGGCAATGATCCCGACCAGAAATGCGGCGATCGTTACCGACCACCAAGGGAGAAAGGACTGAAAAGCGAATCCCAACAAAGCCGTCAATATGACCTTCAATGAAAAGTTCATTCCCCCACAGCCGAGAAATCAGCCTTTTCGGATATGGCTTCTTCAGGTATATCTCCCTCCGATTCAAATATCAGGGGGAAATAGTCGCCCCTGGCCCAATCATCCATCATGTTATCGTAATAAGGACTACCCGGATTTCCGGATTGGCCACCCGGAAGTACGCCCCATGCACGGACCTCATCACCAAACTTCACGACCATTCGCCAGGAGGGGGCAAGCCGCGTACCCGTGGCGTTCACGATCCCTCGATCGCCGCCGACACGAATATTCTGTTCCCCAAAAGACGGCAAGCGAAGAAGATGTTGGACCCTCGTTCCCTTGAAGCGCCACCAGATCAGCGTTGAATCGAAACGCGCCCGAAGGTTCTCCAGAGAATCCACGGCCCGCCGGTAGGAACCCTGGATCAGGTCCTTCAGGCCTTCCTGTTGAGGCGTCCCCTTTTTATCGTAAAACGCCTTCCCTTTTCCGCTTTTCATGAGTCGGATGGTTACGGCGGAATGCGGAGAAGGCAAGGGCAAACTATCCCCTTCGATCTCATCCCAAAGGGCCGTATGGAATTCACGCCACCACAGCTCGAAAACGACCGGAGCCGCTTGGTCCGGACCGTAACGATGGTCCCACTTTTGAAGCATATTCATGGTCCGGACTTCGGATTCGCTGAGCGCGTCAACGGAAAGGCTGTCCAACATCAAAGGAAGCACCATGCGGGATTTGATGTTCACTACGTCATTTTGCAGGGCTTTCATGTCCGATGGCGTTAAACTGTCGTTCCGCCCGAGCACTTCGTTGATCCTTTTCACCCGGTAATAACCGTTTTCCACGGTATTCACGTAATAGGGATAGCTGGAATCCACGGGGTGCTGATTGGCAGAACTGACGAAGCCAGTATCGGGATTCACGACACGGGGATTGTGCTCAAAGGGGATCCAGCCACTCCATTCGTGCTCTGGCCGGCTTCCATCCATAAGAAAGCGTCCTTGCTCATCCCATTTTCGGGGAAATTTGCCCTGAACCCAAATACCGATCGTATCGTTCGCGGTCACAAAAGCATAGTTCTGTGCTGGCCTGGAAAAGTGTCGAAGCGCTTCCTTGATATCCCCATAGTTTTCCGCCTTGTTCATCTGGTAGAAAGTCCTCAACTCATTGCTGGCATCATGGACAGGCCAGCGGAGGGAATATCCGATCGGATCATCGCGATCCCCCGAAAAAGATCCATCAAAGACCACTGGTCCATAGTGGGTATAACGCACCGTATCGTAGACCGTAGGAGCATTCCGGACCTCAATGGCTTCTACCTTTTCCTGGGTGCGCAACCATTTGTCACCGTATTTGTACTGGTCCTTTTGCTCACTGCGATACTGCATTCGGTACCAGTCCCTCGTATCGCGGCCCGCATTGGTCTGCCCCCAAGCCACCGAATCATTGAACCCGATGATCACCCCTGGTGAACCGGGAAGACTCACCCCCATCACATTCATATCCGGTGCGCGGAGATGGATGGCATACCATAATGAGGGATAATAAAGCGGGAGGTGGGGGTCGCTCGCGAGCATAGGGTCACCGGATGCGGTGCGCTCGCCAGATACCGCCCAATTGTTGCTACCGATCCCGGCAGGTGCTTGATCGACCGTATCCGCGTTCGGAATATAGTGGGTACGAAGGGGGACGGAAGGGGTATCGACCGGGAGGGGATCGAATTTCCATTCCTTTCCAGAGGGAACAATGGGCTCATTTCCCGGAAGGATGTCGGGGTAAAGAAGATCGAAAGCCTCAGGACCGAATTTCCGTAGTGCATTGGTGTTCTCCAGGTCTTGGTCCTTACCCGAGAGGCTATTGCTCATATACTGAAGCAACAACGCCGTTCGAAGGGGTTTCCAGGTTTCCGGTGAGAAATCCAACAATTTATACTCCACGGGTAGGTCCTCCTGCTGAAGCGAGCGGATATAAGTATTCACTCCCTTTGTGTATGCCGAAAGCACGGTTTTCATCCGGGGATCCCTTTCCATACTGTCCCGAACATTACGAGCTCCGTACAACAATCCCTTCCGCCGTTGTTGCCGGTCGAAATCGACGGCTTTGGGGCCGACCACTTCGGATATACGGCCAGCGGCAGCCCGCGTTTGAAAATCCATCTGAAAGAGGCGAGAACGAGCCGTCAAATACCCCTGCATAAAGAAAAGGTCCCGTTCGTTCTCCGCGTATACATGTGGGATCCGAAGAGAATCAAACACCACACGAACATCCTCCTGTAAGTGATCAAAAGCCTTATCTTTTAGCTCTTTCCCCTCTTCCTTTTCCGCATTCTGCCAAAAGCCTCCTTTGGGATCCATAAAAGACCCGAGCGGAGGGATTTGACCCCATTTGGTGTCAAGCGCATAAACCCCAGCAATGGTCAGAAGCAGCAGGAGGATAAAGCGCAGGGTTTTCATTTTTAATACAGCCGTCTTGGGGACGAACACAAAAAAAACCCTTTATTCCAAAAAGAACAAAGGGTTTTTAGGAATTTTTACGCCTCGGCGGCCCTTATTTGTTCCGCACTTTGTTGGTCCGATTCCCGGAATCACTTTTTTGGGCAGAATCCGTGCCCTGTCCCTGCCCATCTGAGCCGGTAGCTGATGAAGCCGTTCCACTACTGCTTTTTTGCCCGGTGTCAGGCTTCTGACCCGGGTTCTGCCCAGCGGTCCTGGTGGTCTCTTCCTTCTCCGCGTTCTTTGCAGCACTGGAGCTGGAATTTCCGGAGACTGTCTTACTGGCGGTTTTCTCTGTGGCCTTGCCAGTTGATCTCGCCGTCGCCTTGTTAGCAGACCTTGAAGCAGACTTGGAAGCGGACTTGGCACCCCCTTTGGAGGAGCTTTTCTTATTCCCCCCTGAACTGCTCGAAGTGGATTTGCGCGATGCCGGGGTCTGACTTCTGGTAGCACGCTTTTTGGTCGTTTTAGCTGAGGCAGTCTTCCGGCGGGTAGAAGCGCTGCTTTTGGTACCAGCACCCTTCTTTTTGGTCCCGGCAGAAGACGAGGAACGGGCTTTCGTCGAAGCGGAACTCTTCGATGTTGAAGAAGCCTTTTTCCGAATGCTCTCAAGGTGTTTTTCACCGGCCTTTTGGTAGGTCACCCCGGTCTTCGACCCGATATCGATGAAACCCTTCTTGTTCTTCTGGTTATAAAGGATCTGCATCAGGGACTTCGGCGTTTTCCTGCCGATCTCCTTATAACAGGTGTGTATATGATCGCTGGTCACCTTTTGAACGTTTTGATACCGTTTTAAATAATAAACGACCAAAAGGGTCAGATCCTCGGAGCTCTTGGGTTCATATTCATCAAGAAAGCCTTTTAAACTCTTTTTTGCGGACTTGTTCGCCTTCAGGTCGAGCTCTGGAACGATCTTGAACTGTTTCCCGCTACCGCTACTCTTTTGCTTTGTTTTGGAACCAGTTTTGGAAGGCTTTTTGGAGCTGGTCTTAGCGTTTTTGGAAACCGTATCGAGCTGGTTCTTGAAATCTTTATAAACCTCCCGGGCAAGGGCGGCACTTCCTTCAACTTCCAGTTTACCTTCTTTGAGGTCGATGTACAATTTGGCTTTCATGATCTTTTGGGGATTGCTGTTTTGTTCCTGTTTTTGCCACCGAAGACGATTAATCACAGAAGTTTTTCGAAACATGAACCGAACTTCCGGTGCCATCATCGGTTCGACGAATTTAACAATTCATACCAAACTTCAAAGGAAAAACAATGTCATTAACAAGATTTAACCCATCCCTTTACAGACCGAACACCTGTATAAATAAATCATATATAACTGTAAATCAATTTTTAAAAATTATATCAAAAAATGTGATTTAACAGGATTAAAAAAGAGGGACCGAACAAACCCTATAACAACCTGGAAGAAAAAGAACAGAAAAAACCATCAATTTTTCACAAATACTTGAAATCCTGAGCGCGAAAAAAACGCAAAACACTATAAGGACCATCAAGCGGGGCGGAAAAGCACTTGAAAAAACACTCAGCCGGG
>CAYVSK010000128.1:0-4738 GCA_964453635.1 uncultured Weeksellaceae bacterium
CGGGGAGGTCCGCCGCGATCTGAAGGATTACTTCGGCAAGATCAAGAGTGGGATCATTCAAAAGATTCGCTGACCCTCCATCCATTGCTCCAATGAAGTGGCTCATCCGCGAATTCATGACCTACAATGCCCGCGAGAAAAGGGGCATCCTGGTCCTCTTGTTCGCGGTCTTTTTTCTCTTTTCAGCCCTCCATCTGAAGGAACACCTCTATAGTGGTGACCCCCGGCTTTCCGGTAAAACCGTCATCTCCGGCATGGAGGGAAAGGAGGGGGGAGCTTCTGAGGCACGGAAAACTCAAGAAAGAGATAGCTCCCAAGCTTTGAAAACGGAAGGTGAAGCCCCGAGCTATGAAAAAAAAGAAAAGGACGCACGGAAATGGGAGGAACGGGAGGAAGAAAAAGAGCATCCTTCTTTTGACAAAGGTCCCGCCCATGAAAACGCCGGGGAAAAAAAGCTCGAGCCCGTGGAATTCGACCCCAATGAAGTTTCGGTCGGTAAACTTCGTGAAATGGGGTTGACAGAGGGGCAGGCTGCCGTTATCGTCAATTATCGAAAGCAGGTGAAGCCCTACAGAAAGCCGGCTGACCTGTTGAAGGTCTATTCCGTGGACACCCCTTTGTTTGAAAGCCTCCGGGGATATATCCGCATGGAGGAGGCGTCAAATAGAAAAGCCAAAGTGGCCCTGAACACGGCCGATACGAATGCATTGCGAACCTTGAACGGGATCGGTCCGGTGTTTTCAAAAAGGATCCTCAAATACCGGGACCTGATCGGAGGCTTCACCCGAGTGGATCAGCTCGCAGAGGTCTACGGGATCCGGGATTCCCTTGTTCGGGAACTAAAACCGGCTCTGACCGTGGACAAGGCCGGGGTCCGACGGATCGGTCTCAACAATGCCTCCTTTAAGGACCTTGCTCAACATCCTTATATCGATGGCGACAAGGCGGGGGAGATATTGCGGTTGCGTTCTGAATACGGCGACCTCGAGGAGCCGCGGGTCCTGAACAAGACCGGTGTTATCGGGGATTCCCTGTGGACTTTGCTAAAACCTTATCTCGAAGTGAACAATGACGTCCCTGACTGAAGACCTGAAAAGCAAGATCCGGACCGTACCGGATTTCCCCGAGCCTGGCATCCAGTTCCGGGATATCACGCCGGTCCTCGAGGACCCAGGCTTGTCCCGGCGGATCCTCGACCGCTTTCTGGAAGCTTTTTCCGGAACCCACATCGATGCCGTGATGGGAATTGAGAGTCGGGGGTTCATTTTCGGTATGCCCCTCGCTCTTCGACTCGGGGTGCCTTTTCTCGTGGTCCGTAAGAAGGGAAAGTTGCCAGCGGATACGGTCTCTCATAGCTATGAGCTCGAATACGGTACGGAAACGATCGAACTTCACCGGGATGCTGTTAAGGAAGACCAGCACATCCTGCTTCACGATGATCTTTTGGCAACGGGTGGTACGGCCAGGGCTGCGTCTGAACTCATCCGCAAGGAGGGCGGGGTTGTCGCGGGATACGGTTTTGTCATTGAATTGACTGAACTAAAGGGAGCAGAAAAGTTAAACGAACACGCGCAGAATATTGTTAAATTAGTCAGCTATTAAAGCCCTTTTTTATGGCGACTGAAAAAGAGAAAAGTGCTGAAGCACACGCAGAAAAGGCCGCAGAAGAGGGGATGGATCTCACTATGTCGGAGGACCAGGAAATGATCACCCAAACGGTCCGGGATTTTGCCGAAAGGGAGATCCGTCCCAATGTCATGAAATGGGATGAGTCCCAGGAATTCCCCGTGGATCTTTTCAAAAAGATGGGAGAAACGGGCCTGATGGGGGTTCTCGTTCCAGAAGAATACGGGGGGTCTGGCCTGGGATACCACGAATATTACCGTGTTGTTTCAGAGATATCGCGCGTTTGTGGGTCCATCGGGCTCTCCGCGGCCGCTCACAACTCTTTGTGTACCGGGCACATCCTTCAGTTCGGTAACGAGGAACAAAAAAAGAAATGGCTGCCCAGGCTGGCCTCGGCCGAATGGATCGGGGCCTGGGCCCTGACGGAGCCGAACACAGGTTCGGATGCCATGCGGATGAAGACCGTTGCTGAGAAGGACGGCAATGAGTGGGTGATCAATGGTACGAAGTGTTGGACCACCCACGGCAAAAGTGGGGATATCGTCGTCGTCATGGTTCGCACAGGCGAGCTCAATGACTCCAATGGCATAACGGCCTTCGCCGTTGAAAAAGGGACCCCTGGAATGGAAGGGGGAAAGAAGGAGGATAAGCTCGGCATGCGGGCTTCGGAGACGACAGAGGTGGTCTTTGACAATTGCCGCGTGCCAGAAGAGAATGTACTCGGCGAAGTAGGGGATGGGTTCCGCCAGGCCATGAAGGTCCTCGACGGCGGACGGATATCGATCGCGGCCCTCTCCCTCGGGATCGCCAAGGGGGCCCGGGATGCTTCCGTCAAGTACGCAAAGGAACGGGAACAATTCGGAAAGCCGATCGGGGAGTTTCAGGGGATCGCTTTTAAACTCTCTGATATGGCGACGAAGATCGAGGCCGCTGAATTGTTGACCCTGCAGGCAGCTGACATGAAAAACCGGGGCGAAAAGGTCACCAAGCAATCGGCAATGGCCAAATACTATGCATCTGAAGTGGCAGTAGAGGTGGCCAACGAGGCGGTCCAGATCTTCGGGGGCTACGGTTACACCAAGGAGTTTCCGGTTGAAAAGTTCTATCGGGATGCAAAACTCTGTACTATCGGAGAAGGGACCTCAGAGATCCAAAAACTCGTGATCGGCCGAGAGATCCTGGACGAATGAAGCTGAGCTCAACCCTCCTCAGTGTTGAGAGCGGTTGTGCGGAAAGAAAAATAATCCTACATTCGAAGCTCAAGCAAAAAGTTTGAAACCATGTTGATCGTACCCGTTAAGGAAGGCGAAAAGATCGAAAGAGCCATCAAGAAATTCAAGAAGAAGACCGAAAAGACAGGGATCGTGAAGGAGGTCCGGAACCGTCAGTTCTATACCAAGCCTTCCGAAGCCAAGCGCCAAAAAGAGCTCAAGGCTATTCACCGGAACAAAATGGCGCGGGAGGAATGACCCATTCCAGGCATTGAAATGGATCGTGATCCCTTCCCGGCCCCGGGAAGGGATTTTTTTTGCCCGTGCAACAAAACGGACCGGGATCGCGTTGGAATAGGTAACCAGAAAAGATCGGTCGTTCATGCAGGAGGATCGGGAAAGGATCCGGACATTTCTTCTCTATTTGCAGGGAATGAGGCGATACTCGCCAGCCACGGTGCGTTCCTATCGGTGCGATCTTGAACAATTCTCGGAATATCTCTTCCGACAGTATGAGCTGGACGACCCGCTCGAGGCAGACCATCGCTTGGTCCGCTCCTGGATGGTCGACCTTGTGGAAAAGGGCTTGGGGAACCGCTCCGTGAATCGGAAATTGGCCACGCTGCGCGCTTTTTATCGCTACTTCCGGAAGACCGGCGAGCTTCATCACGACCCTTTGAGCCGTGTCGTTTCGCCCGGTAACCATCATCCATTGCCGGTTTTTGTTGGTCAGGATGAGATGCGGCTTTTGTTCGAGGAGCTCGAAAAAGGGTCGGGGTTTTCGGCTGTCAGGGATCGTTGTTTGATCGATCTTCTTTATCAATCCGGGGTCCGGGTGGGGGAACTCACCACTTTAACGCATGATTCCCTCGATCGTTCGGGGAAGTTATTACGCGTGTCGGGAAAAAGGAACAAAGAGCGGAGAATACCGGTGACACCGGACTTGTTCGCGAACCTCGACACCTATATTGCAGAAAAGGAAGCGGCTGGTTTCCCGACGGCAGGGCCCTTGTTGGTAACTGACAAAGGGAAAGCCATTTATCCGAAATTCGTCTACCGCAAGGTGAACCATTATCTCGGGCGGGTAACAAAGGTCAGTAAACGGAGTCCCCATGTATTGAGACACTCCTTTGCGACCCACATGCTCGAGAACGGGGCCGACCTGAACACGATCAAGGAATTGCTGGGTCATTCGGACCTTTCCGCGACCCAGGTCTATACACACAATTCGATCGAACAGCTCAAAGCCGTCCATGGACGAGCTTTGCCTCGTGCATAAGAGCGATCGGGAAACGGAATCAAGAACATCCAAAAGCAATAAGCCATGCAATTGAAGATCCACGCCATTCATTTCGACGCTGATCAGAAACTGGAGGATTTCATCCAGGAAAAAATGGATAAGACCGAACAGTACGATGAAAGGATCATGGGGGGAGAGGTCTTTCTCCGCTTGAACAATTCCGATACTGATTCCAAACGGGTGGAGGCCCGCGTTGATGTACCGGGTGCGGACATCTTCGCCAAAAAGGATGCCGATTCCTTTGAGGAGGCTGCTGACAAGGTTCAGGAGGCCCTTATAAAACAGATCAAAAAGCACAAAGAGAAGACCCGGGAACATAAGTAAGGACCACCCGTCCTTTTATCGTTGCTGCCTTTTTTTTTCGGTCCCTCTTTTCTTCTCAGGAAATGAGCCCGTTCAGGTGGGGAGCAAAAAATTTCCCCTTAAGCCCTTGGTCCGGTCCTATGATAATTGTTAGATTTGCGCACCTTTTTATAAAGGTCGTGGGAGATTCAAGGGTCTTCATTTGAACCATGATGGAAAGGGTATTTTGCCGATGTAGCTCAGTTGGCCTAGAGCAGCTGATTTGTAATCAGCCGGTCGGCGGTTCGAATCCGTCCAT
>CAYVSK010000129.1:0-3737 GCA_964453635.1 uncultured Weeksellaceae bacterium
TCAACATTGTATTGTAGGGTGTCCGCGAATACCTGCTGGTCCGGATTCCGGAGTTCAATATTTCGCTTGAAGAAGAGGTCATTGGTCTCGGGAAAGTAGGTCCCCCGTTCGCTGGACAATTCGTTTTCGGAGCCTTCATCACTGATCCTGCCGCCGCCTTTGTAGCGAGCGATGTTCTTTTCGAGGACGTAGGTAAGCGGATCCGTGTGGAGGGTCATGTCTCCTTTGATGAAGCGGATATTGCCCCGAAGGCGTGCGATTCCTTTATCGCCGCGATAGAAAAGGGAATCCCCGTGAAGATCGATCGTATCGCCCTGTTCGATGTGGACGTTCCCAAAAGCGTCAAGGTCGTTCCGGCCTTTGTATAGGTAGGCGCTGTCGCAATTCATGATCGCTTCCTTGTGTTTTAGCCTCACATCTCCGATCAGGCGTTGGACCTGTTCTCCACGACCTTTATCGTATTGCAGGGCATTGGCATGGAGCAGTTCGATCCGTTCCGTTTCTTGGCCAATGGAAAGAAAGGGGAGGAGGGTGGTTGATAGGAGGAGAAGGAGGGATCTTATGGGGAAGGGGTGGCGAAGTGGTAAAATAGCGAAGTGTTGAATGGGTGGGCGGCAATGGGCATTGGGCAACAGGCGTTGGGCGCTGGGCAATAGATCTTGGTCAATTGGCAATGGTGATGCTTTATGATCAGCGTTGCAAATTTTGTGCCGGGAAGCCTTGCTCCCCGTTTTTTATTTTCAACTAGGTTTGGGACATCTCCAGTAGAACCTAATAATGATACGTCTTCCCTTTCAGGATCGTCATCCCCCGGTACAGTTGCTCCATGAGGATGAGCCGCGTCATCTCGTGGGTGAAGGTCATAGGGGAGAGGGATAGGCTATGATGGACCGCTTTTTTTACTTCCTCCGAAACACCATAAGGCCCGCCGATCAAAAACGTAATATCACCTTGGGCATGGGCGAGGACCTTTTCCAAAAAACCGGCGAATTCCTTTGAGCTAAAGGTCTTTCCCTGTTCATCCAAAAGAATGAGGGTATCGCCCCGACCCGCTTGTTCGAGCAATTTCTGGCCCTCTCGTTCCTTGACGCGCTCATGCTCCTCCTTCTTCTTTTTCTCGGTGTCCCCGACAGTCGTGGTCTTGACCCTGACAAAAGGGGAGAGGAGCTTTGCGTAGTGCTCGACCCCGCTGATCAGGGCTTTATCCTTGGTCTTTCCGACCTGTACGATCCGGATGGGCATGGGGACGAAGTTACGGCCATGAACTTATCGCGGGATCGTTTTGTCAGAATGCTTCGTATCCCTTACATTTGCCCCCGAAAAGGGGAAAGGCCCTTTTCGCTAAAAAAGAAGGTCCGGTAGTTCAGCTGGTTAGAATGCATGCCTGTCACGCATGAGGTCGCGGGTTCGAATCCCGTCCGGACCGCATTCCCGGTCACATATTTAAGTGGCCGGGTTTTTTATGCCTGAAATGGAGCATTTAAAGAAGTTAAAGGCACACTCTCTGGAAAAGTTACGACCCGAACGATTCGGAAAGCTTCAATACATCTTCGAGCGCTTCGTCAAGTACTCGAAAAGCACCGTATAAAAACCACGCGAAACATCGCAGGGGATCAGGTCGACCCCGTACTGGGCACACCTTAGCTTAAGCTCTTCATAGTATTCCCGCATGGAGCGCAAATAAGCATCGCGGACCTCCCCTGGATTGGCCTTTACCTGCTCTCCGGTCTCCTTATCGATGAAGGCGTAAGGGCGATTCTGGTAGTGGAACTCCAGCTCCTTTTTCTCGTCCATGACGTGGAAGAGAAGGACCTCGTGCTTGTTGTGGCGGAGGTGTTGAAGGGCGGTGAAAAGCTCTTCATGGCGATCCGAGTTGTCCATCATATCGCTGAAGATGACCACAAGACCCCGCTTGTGAATGCTCTGGGCCACCTTGTGAAGGACATCCACCGCAAAGGTCTTCCGCTGTTCCTTGCCCTTCTGTGCGTCTAATAGCTGTTCCAGCTGATGAAATAGGAAGCGCGTATGGGACTCGTTGGACTTGGCCTCGGTGTGCAATTCAAGGTCCTCGGCAAATTGTGTGATCCCCACCGCATCCCGCTGCTTTTGCAACAACTTGATCAAAGAAGCGGCGGCATGGACCGCGAATCCGATCTTGTTGAAAACCCCCTTTTCAGGGTCGATCTTGACGTCGGGGAAGTACATCGAGGAGGAATCATCGATCAGCAAGTGGCAGCGAAGGTTGGTCTCCTCCTCGTATCGTTTGACAAAAAGTTTCTCCGTCCGTGCGTAAAGCTTCCAGTCGATGTGGCGGGTCGATTCCCCTGGATTGTAGGGACGGTGTTCGGCGAATTCCACCGAAAAACCGTGGAAGGGGCTCTTGTGCATGCCGGTGATGAAGCCCTCCACGGTCTGTTTGGCGTGGAACTCGAGGTGGCTGAGTTGCTCTATGGCTCGCTGGTCAATGGGAATGGCCATGGGTGGGGGGGAGCGGGTTGAAAGTAAAAAAACCCCCTTGATGCAAAGAAAAAGGAGGTTTTCTTCATACAACTTCTCCCAAAGTTCGTGCCTAATCGTGGAAAGTCTCGTCCTTAAATTTCAAATTACGAGCACCAAATTTCAAATAATCCTCAATAGATCCTTCTAACCCCAAACCTCCTATTTGTTCAGGTCTTAGAAGGTTTTCGTCATTGAGGATCGGGTCATTGGCTATTATTTCAAATTTGGGATTTGAGATTTGCCCGAACACCGGACGCTGGGAGGGTCAAAAGCAGGACCGCCCGTCGATCAGGCAGTCTGAAGCTGCTGATCCAGCTTTTCGGTCAATACATCCTTGGAGACGGCGCCGACGGATTTGTCAACGACCTCCCCGTTCTTCACGAAAAGAATGGTCGGGATATTCCGGATGCCGAACTTGGAGGCAAGCTCCGGATTGCTGTCCACATCGACCTTGCCAATGACAGCTTTGTCCTCGTATTCCTTCGAGATCTCTTCGACAACGGGTGAGACCATCTTGCAAGGGCCACACCATTCGGCCCAAAAGTCGATCATTACGGGCTTATCCGCTTGCTCTACCTTTTCCTGATAATTTGAATCCGTCAATTCAATAGCCATGGTCTGTGTTTTTGTAGTTCACTTAAAGGAATTCTTCCAAAAATAAAAGGATCTTTTGAATCTGTAAAGATCCAAAAATTTGCTTTGTATAACAGATGACAGAGTTGGTTGTTCATGGAAAGGGACGTCCAGGGTATTGGTTAGTTGGTATTGTGAACCGTGAACCGTCCTAAATATCCTTGATCGTTTTATTGGTTATTGAGCTTTTTTGAGATCTGCGATCTGATGGTCTGGGGTCTGAGGTTTGAAATCCTCTAGTGCCCAGTCCCCAGTGCCCCTTTTTGCGATCTGCCGACCTTTTCCGAAGATTCCCGTAAATTTTCGGGCGCACGATCGTCCAGGCCCCGTAGCTCAACTGGATAGAACATTTGACTTCGGATCAGAGGGTTGGGAGTTCGAATCTTTTCGGGGTCACGAGGAGAACAAAGGGTGCCGCGAAGCGGCAGGCTTTTTTTATGGAGGGGCGACCGAACACTAGGCATCAGTGTGCCCCTTCTTAAATCCTCCTTTTTCCCTCCTCCTTCATTCCAACAACACCAACTTTCCGGTGCTACTATTCCGCTCTGTCCGAAATTCGTTTTCCAAGTCAGTCTTGATATGTGGGGTTGCCGTTTAAACAGATG
>CAYVSK010000129.1:3747-4719 GCA_964453635.1 uncultured Weeksellaceae bacterium
GAATTTCTCCCCTTGCCAACCTGAAAGGGGCACTCCGGCAAGGGGAAGAAGGGGCAGAGGATCAGATATTAGGCATGAAAGGGATCGTAATGACGGGTCAATCCCCGATGATCAACAATCCGAATTCTTCAGATAAACCTTTGATATTATCTGAATTCTCGATTAACTGGTCTTTAATTTCCTTGTTGTTGCAATTTCCCAGAGAGAGTTTTACCACGGCGGGAGGATACCCGTATTCAGTAAAGAACCGTTGAAAATCATTGTCTTTAGATACAATGGTCAGGTGGTTCTCCCTGGCGTACTCCCAGGTTGAGAAGATAAACATGCTGAATTCCGGGGAACAGAGCTTTGATCTCCTCGTTCAATACGATCTTATAGGAAATATTATGATCGAGCAGAAGCACTCCCGGATCGGATGTATTTGGTGTGGCTGTGCTGGTATTTAATGAAATCCACTGCTTCCTGAATGTTCTCTTTGGTAACGGGAGGATAATGCTCGACGATGGAATCAGGGGACATCCCTGACCTTAAATAATCCAAAATATCATAGACAGTGATCCTCGTGCCTTTGATACAGGGATGCCCTTGCTGTTTGTCCGGATTCACGTTGATATGTGGGAATCGATCCTGCATGGCTCGCTTTTTATTAACGTGAATATAGGGAAATTGTTTCATAAGTTTTATGATCACAGGCATGAGAATGGTAATCATTGGAGTAGGGCAATACTCGAAAACGTAGGTCCAAAATATCGTATCCATCCTCGTGCCCGTCGTATAGAGCTGCTCACATCCGCAGCACCTATCAGCGCCTTTCCGGGGAATAGAGGCTTCAGCCAAGGTCGTAAACGGTCCAGTTGGTCCCATCGAACTTCGCAAGGCCTTTGTCCCTTGTCCCGATCCATATGTTGCCAGCCCCGTCGGTCGCGATCGTCCTAATATCATGACTAGGAAGTCCGGAATTGGCTGAATTGA
>CAYVSK010000130.1:0-739 GCA_964453635.1 uncultured Weeksellaceae bacterium
GAAGGACAGCTCTAAGCTCGTTCTCGACAAGGTGCTCGGCTTTCTCGAGGACAACCCCAAGACCCGCATCGAGCTCAGTGCTCATACCGATAGCCGCGGGGGGAAGGCCTACAACCGGAAACTGTCCCAAAAGCGGGCCCAGAGCTGTGTTGACTACCTGGTCTCCAGGGGTATCGATCGGGGGCGCCTCGAAGCGGTCGGCTACGGGGAGTCTAAACCCGTCAACCACTGCGTGGATGGTGTTGAGTGCAGTGAAGAGCAGCACCAAAAGAACCGCCGCGTGGAGGTCAAGATCCTTGACGAAGGGGATGGTGGAGAAGCTGCCGACAAGGGTGGTTAGAAGGTGTTAGAAGGGACCGGTCCCTTCTCCCCTTTAAGTGCAGGTGCCCCTTCGGGGGTAGGGAAGCGTTTGGTCCTCTATAAATGAATACCTATGAAATTGGGCATATTATCAAGAAGCTCCACGATCCACTCGACACACCGGCTCGTGGAGTCCGCCAGGGAGCGTGCTTGCTGACATCAAAAAAAGCGGCCAAGTCCGTGATCGAGGCCATGGACCTTCCTGTGGCCGGAACGTATTTCCGCTCCATGCCCTTTCAATATTCCTTAGATTTGTAAGAGGACCACGGACCAACGAAAAAATACCATGTACGGCAAACTCAAAGACGAGCTCGCTGCTCAGCTTGAACAACTCAAAGCGGACGGCCTCTACAAGACCGAACGGCTCATCACCTCCCCC
>CAYVSK010000130.1:749-4649 GCA_964453635.1 uncultured Weeksellaceae bacterium
GAAGTGAGTGGGGGTAAAGAAGTGATCAACTTCTGTGCGAACAATTACCTGGGGCTTTCCAACAATCCCGAGGTCAAAAAAGCTGCCAAGGAGGCCATGGATTCCCGGGGATACGGGCTTTCCTCTGTGCGCTTCATTTGCGGGACGCAGGACATTCACCGGGAGCTCGAGGGGCGGATCGCCCAATTCTCCGGCACGGACGACGCCATTATCTATGCGGCCTGCTTCGATGCGAACGGCGGCGTTTTTGAGCCCATCTTCACCAAGGAGGACGCCATCATCTCCGATGCCCTGAATCATGCCTCGATCATCGACGGCGTGCGCCTTTGCAAGGCCCAGCGCTACCGCTACCAGCACAGCGACATGGACGATCTCGAGGCGAAGCTCAAGGAAAGCCAGGCCCAGCGTTACCGCGTGATCGTGACCGACGGGGTCTTTTCGATGGACGGCGATGTGGCCAAGCTCAAGGAGATCTGCGACCTCGCCGAACAGTACGACGCTCTCGTGATGGTGGATGACTGCCATGCGGCCGGCTTCATGGGCAAGAACGGCCGCGGTACGCCCGAGTACTGTGACGTCATGGGCCGGGTGGACATCATCACCGGCACCCTCGGCAAGGCCCTGGGTGGAGCGATGGGCGGTTACACCACCGGCCGGCAGGAGATTATCGATATGCTGCGTCAGAAGTCGCGCCCCTATCTCTTCTCCAATTCTCTGGCGCCCTCCATCGTTGGCGGTTCGCTGAAGGTCTTCGATATGCTCGAGCGGACCACCGAGCTGCGGGATAAGCTCGAGGAGAACACGCGCTACTTCAAGGAAGGCATCAGCCAGGCCGGTTTCGACATCAAGGAGGGCGAATCCCCCATCGTGCCGATCATGCTCTACGATGCCCCCCTCGCCCAGAAATTCGCCGCTCGCCTCCTGGAAGAAGGCATTTACGTGACGGGTTTCTTCTATCCCGTCGTCCCCCAGGGCCAGGCCCGGATCCGGGTGCAGCTCTCCGCTGCCCACGAGAAGCATCACCTGGACACGGCGATCCAGGCCTTCACGAAGATCGGGGAGGAGCTCGGTGTGGCTGAGGGAAGTTCCCAATGATCGTACGATGATCCCCATCTCCGCTCTATGAAGCGTGTCCTCACCGGAATTTTCGGTCTGCTGCTCCTCCTCTGCCTTGCTGAGGCCAACGGCCAACCCCTCTTTCAGAAGAATTACGGGGAAAGCAGTTCCGGTTTTGGCATTGAGGCCACGATCCAAACGCAGGACAGTGGCTTCGTGAGCACCGGCTATTGGAATGAGCTCGTGCCCTTGGCCGATCCCGGGCAACCGCCCTTCGACATCTATCTTCTAAAGAGCGACCAAGCCGGCCGCATGCAATGGGTGCGGGGCTACGGCCGCTCCGGTGACCAGCGCGGCTTGCAGGTCCGTCAGCACGGGAACAAGGGTTTCTATATCCTGGCCCGCGACGATACGGCTTATATGGTGCTAAAGACCGATGCCCAGGGGGATACCCTCTGGGCGCGGCAATACCGGTCCGATTCCGCTGACATCACCGTCCGGTTGCGGGATATGGAAATGATGGATGGCGGTGGGGTCATGGTCCTCGGGGACTTGGTCCAGGATGGCCGGGAGGACCTACTCCTGACCCGGCTGACCCCGTCCGGAGCGCTGAGCTGGTCGAAGCGGATCGGGAAGAGCGAGCCTTTGAACGAGCAGGGGGTAACGATGGCTCCGGCCTCGAATGGCGACTATTTTCTGGCCGGGAAAAGTTCGAACCAGAATGCCTCCGCTGAGGACCTTTATGTGTTGCAGGTCGACAGTGCCGGCAATGTGAAGTGGGCCCGGACTTACATTCCCCTGGGCACGGACGAGTCCCTTGAGCCTGAGGATATCGAAAGCACGAGCGATGGTGGGGCCATCGTGGCCGGCTTGCTGGACACCAGCAAGCTCGGGGTCGACCCTCTGCTGGTGCGGATTGCCCCCGGCGGGGATACGCTGTGGACCCGGATCTATGGGGGCACGGACCGCGACGTGCCCCGCTCCGTCGTTGAGGACCCCAACGGGGGCTACTATCTCGGCGCGAACAGCAACAACAAGGCCTCAAGTTCCGGTGACCTCATCCTCTACAAGACCAAAGAGAACGGGGATCCGCAATGGGGGCGCGCCATCGGGAGTCCATTTGAATACGAGTGGGCCGAGACCATGATCCGGGCTGCGAATGGTGACTTTCTCTACGCCGCGATTCGGGAGAACCGTTTTGCCTATTTCCGGGCCTCCGGGACCGGCGATAATCCCTGTATCACGTCGACCAGCAACCTTCATCAGTGCCGCCACCGATATCGAAGAACCCATTTCCCTCAGCGCCCGCCCCGTTGATATCGCGGTCAAGGACAGCAGCTTCGTGGAAGACACCATCTGCCCCACCTCATCCGGCATTTCCTTGCCGGCCGGCCGGCGCCCCCTCTCCGTCCACCCCAATCCCAGCAGTGGCCGCTTCACCGTTTTCCACGGGGAAAGGGCCGACATGCCCTACACGGTCGTTGACCTCACCGGCCGGACCGTGGCTAGTGGCATCCTGCGCGGAAAGCGTACGACCCTGGACCTCAGCGGAAAGGCGAACGGCCTCTACCTGTTTCGCGTCCGAAACCGCGTTCAACGCCTACTGAAGGAGTGATCCCGAAATGAGCCTCCGCTCCTGACGCTCAGGGCAAGTTTTCCAGCTTTATACAGGTTTTGTGAATTTGTATAAAAAAAGGGGTTTTTTTATGCAGGCCTCAAAAACGTATATAAAAAATCCCGTTTTTTTATATATATTTATGCTATTAACCGCAAAAGACCATGGAAGAGCTTCCGGAATTGCCGCCAAAAGTTCCGCTCGAGGACATTGAAACAAGAGCGGTATTAAAAAAACTCCCCCAGTGTCGGGCGGCACTTGCGGAGGTGAAAGGGGTCACTGGCAGCGTACCCAACCAGCAGATCCTGATAGACACCTTGTCATTGCAGGAGGCCAAACACAGTTCTGCGGTCGAGAACATCGTGACCACCCATGATGAAATGTACAAGGGCGATCATGGAGAGGGAAGGTTTGCTTCGCCCGCAGCCAAGGAAGTCCATCATTATGCTGATGCCCTGAAGTCAGGCTTCCGTAAAGTGAAGGAAAAGGGGTTGATCACGACCAATATGATCCTTGAGGTCCAAAAAGTTGTCATGGAGAATGATGCAGGGATCCGTAAGCTGCCCGGAACGGTCCTGAGGAATGAACAAAGCGGGGAGACCATATTTGAACCGCCTCAGGACCCCGAGCGCATCAAAAGCTTATTGAAGAATCTGGAACACTTTATGAACGACGGGTTTGAATTCGACACGGATCCCCTTATCAAAATGGCCCTGATCCATTATCAATTCGAGAGCATCCATCCCTTTTACGACGGGAACGGAAGAACCGGACGGATCATCAATCTTCTGTATCTTATCAAGGAAGGATTGCTCGACCTGCCTGTGCTTTATATCAGCCGCTACATCATCCGGAACAGGGAAAAGTATTATGCCTTGCTACAGGATGGACGCGGTGGAAAGGACTGCAAAGGAAACGGTCCGCATGATCGAGGACATCGGGGAATTGATGCTGAAGACCAAGCACCGGATCAAAAGGGAGGCTCCGAAGATCTATAGCCAGGACCTGATCAACAACCTCTTCCGCCATCCCTACACCAAGATCGCTTTCCTTGAGAAGGATCTCGGTATTCACCGGCTGACCGCCAGAAAATATCTGGAGATCCTGACTGGAATGGGCATCCTGGAAAAGATCAAACTGGGAAGGACCAATTATTATATCAATAAGGACCTATTCGAGCTTCTGGAAGGGGCTGGAGAACAACGTGGATAAAAGGAAAGGGGTATTTA
>CAYVSK010000131.1:0-4300 GCA_964453635.1 uncultured Weeksellaceae bacterium
CCGTTGACGACCGAAAGGTCCGCACGGTCTACGATGAGCCCCTCCTCGGCCAATCCGCCCGAAAAACAAAGAATTATGCGCTCGATACACCAGCTCTTGAACCGATCACGGCGAAATGGGACACGACCCGACCCCGTGAAGTCCTTTTGGAATTTCCCAAACCCTTTGCGAACGGTTCGGACCATTTCCTCCGGGTGCAAGGGGTGACCGATACAGCTGGGAACGCCATGTTACCCGATACGGGGACGTTCCGATATCTTTCCCCCGATACGGCGACCAGCGGTGATGTTGTCATCAATGAGATCCTGGCGGATCCCTCACCTCCCAATGAACTGCCACCGGTGGAATTCGTCGAGGTCCACAACAACTCGGAAAAATGGCTGGACCTGGAAGACTGGAGGATCCGGGATGACAACAGCAACGCGGAATTGCCCTCCTATGCCCTTGGTCCGAACGAATTCGCGATCATCACCTCGGTATTCGACACGGCAGCGTTCTCCGCCTTCCCCAATACCATCGGGGTCTTCGGCTTCCCTTCCCTGAACAACAGCTTCGATCAATTGGCCATCCACGGTCCCGGGAACGAGCTGATCGATGGGGTATCCTACAAAAAAAGCTGGTACGGGGACCCCGATAAAAAGGACGGGGGCTGGACCCTCGAAAGGATCGATCCCAGCGACACCTGCACAGGGGCAGAGAACTGGACAGCTTCGGAGGCACCGGAAGGCGGAACGCCCGGGAAGGAGAATACCGTCTTGAACCCCACACCCGACACGGTCCCACCAAATGTCGTTACAGCCTTCCCGGAAAACCGCCAAAGGATCAAAGTGGCCTGGAACGAGGAGCTCCATACACCCCTTCTCTCCTCTTCAAGAGCAAGCATAAGACCGTACGGAAAAACGGACTCCATGTGGCTGGAAAAAGATGAAGCCGACACCCTGCGGCTCCTTTCACCCCAACCGCTCGATACAGGGAAAGAATATACGGTCGTCCTGGACAGTTTTGCGGACTGTCCACGCAACTTGACCGGTGCCGAAGAAAGAGTTGATATCCGGCTTCCCCATTCGCCCCGCAAAGGGGATATTGTGATCAACGAGCTGCTTTTCGATCCCTACCCCGGTGGATCGGATTTCGTGGAATTATTCAACCGCTCAGAACGCTATCACGCCCTCAACGGCTGGACCTTCCTGAACGCCAAAGGAGATTCCGTGACCCTGGATATCAGCAAAGAGAATGAACTCCGTATCCTGGCTCCGGGAGCGTATGTGGCCATTACCGAGGATACGGCCAAACTCAGCTTGGAATACCCCAATACAATGGGGGCACAATTGCTTCATCAGGATAAGCTACCGAACTATCCGAACGATTCCGGGCGCGTCACCCTCAAAGGACCCAATGGAGAGAAAATGGAGCATTTCAACTACCGGGAAGCCTTTCACTTTCCCCTGCTCGAGGACACGGAAGGGATATCCCTGGAACGAATTGACCCCGCCTCCCCGAACTGGGCCTCCAATTGGCATTCAGCAGCTGAAAGTGCCGGATTCGCCACACCCGGAAGGAGAAATTCCCAATGGAAAGCGGCCTCCCCGCCCCGGGGAAGCTTCGAAGTCCGGCCGGAATTGTTCTTCCCAGGGAACGACGGTGACCGCGACATTACCAGGATCCATTATCAGTTCGACCGCACGGGGTATGTAGGAACGCTCACCATTTTCGATATAAAGGGGCACCCGGTGCGCCATCTGGTACAAAACGAACTGCTCGGGACCTCCGGGGCCTTTGCCTGGAACGGTCTGGACGATGATGCGAATCGCCTCGCCCCCGGCATCTATATCATTTACATCGAAGTGTTCAACGATGAGGGCGAGCGGCGAGTAGAGAAGAAGAAAGTGGTGGTGGGGGAAGCGAGGTAGTGGTGGAGAATATCGGACTCGAACCGATGACCTTCTCGCTGCCAGCGAGACGCTCTAGCCAACTGAGCTAATTCCCCATCTTTTTAAGCGCGAACGCGAATATAAAAATATTCGGCCCGTTTTCTAACGAACGATCGTAACGGCCCCCGTCAATTGCTCTTCTCCCCTTTCCTCGTCCTCGGTCTCGATCACATAATAATAGGTCGCGGCAGGCAGATCTTTATCCGGCTTCCAGGGATCGTTGTTGTCGTATCCTTTATCCTTGTGCACGACCTGCCCCCACCGGCTGTGGATCGTGACCGTATTGTCCGGGAAGCGTTCGATCCCCCGGATGATCCATACATCGTTCTTGCCATCCCCGTTCGGGGTCACGGTATTGGGAACGAAGAGCATTTCCTCCAGGTCGGGACATTCGTCCTGTACCTTTGCCTGTACCGTATCCTTGCAGCCATTGGCGTCCTCTACGACGATCGTATGGGAGCCGACATCGAGGAACTCGAACTCGCGGGAAGTGCCCTTGTCCCGCCCATCAAGGAAAAATGTATAGGGCGGGGTACCGCCGGAAACGGAATCGATCGTAATGCTTCCTTCCCTGGTATCGCAATCAGCAGGGGTGGATGAATAACTCAATTGAGGCGCAGGAGGCGGGGCCACATTGATCTCCTTTTCAAGGGTACAGCCGTAGCGATCCTTTACCACGACCTTGTGCGACCCTCCTTCAAGGCCTGAGAGCCGGGGATTCTGCTGAAAACCACCCCCGTCAATGGAATATTCATACGGGGCCGTTCCCCCCTGAATATTGCCGGAATCCACTTCCACCACCCCATCACCCCCGGCACAGGTCTCACCCTCCGAATCCATGGGTGCGCTCTTGATCCCTTCGGTCCTTTCCACGAATTGACCATGAACGACAAACGGGCATCCATCAGACCCCGTAATGGTGACCTCGTAAAAGCCCATGGGAAGATCCCCCACAGTAGCAGGCAGGGATGTTGGGCCAATAGAAACCGAATCCGGACCACTCACCTCAATGGTATAGGAAGGGGCCCCCTCCGCTACACTATCCACTGTTATCTCCCCGTTCTCTGCTTCACAATTTTCAGCGACCGTGGAAATCCATGCATTCTGAATGCTGTTCTCGACCGGGACCACGACCTTAAGGAATTCCTTACAACCATTGGCATCCTCGATGGTAATGTTGTGGATCCCCCCTTCCACGTTCTTAAAAAGGCTATCCTTTTGCGTGGTGTCCTCGTTGAGCTTAAAAGAATAAGGGGCGGTACCGCCGGTCACGTTGCTTACCGCGATCGCGCCGTCTTTACTATCACAAGTCGCTGTATCGGTGGCCTTTCCATCCGCATCGATCTCGACCACATCGATGGTCACCGAATCGGTGGCCTCCTTGGGGTTGTTACAACTATCACTAATGAGGGTAACAACGACCTGGTCCCCGTCCGAGAGGTCTGTATGTTCAAAAACACTGCTATCTGCTCCTTTCGGGGTCCCGTTCACCGCCCATTCGAATACGGGATCTTCACCGCCATTATCAGGAATGGCTGTGAACCTGGCCGTATCCCGGGGGCAAAAGGTGTTGCTCTGGCCCGTGTCTATGGTGACATCGGCTCCACATCCCTGAGCTGAAAGCCCGGGAATGGTCCCAAGAAAGAAGAAAACGAGGAGAATTATCTTTGTGATTTGAAAAGCTCGCATTATCCCCATTAATGACAACCCCTTATGTTGGACGAGGAAGAAGAAAAGGCCATTGAATCGCTGCTTTCGGAGCATTTTCAGCAAAGTATCACCCTCCATGACCATCGATCCGTGGGGGGTGGAAGCATCAACGACGCCTATAAGATCGTAACGGACAAAGGTACTTTTTTTCTAAAAGTCAATCACGCCTCCCGTTATCCCGGCATGTTCGAGGCCGAGGCCAAGGGATTGGAATTGCTCCGTTCCACCGGAGAGATCCTGGTCCCCGAGGTGATCGTGTACGGGAAGGACGAGAACGACAAGGCTTATCTCATCCTGGAATATATCGAGAGCAACGGCCAAAGACCGAAGCACTCAAGGGAACTCGGCACGCAGCTCGCCCGGCTCCATATGCACAACAACGAACAATTCGGCCTCGACCACGACAACTACATCGGTTCCCTGCCTCAACGGAACACCCCGAAAGAGAACTGGGCCGACTTCTTCGCGGAAGAACGCTTGGGCTATCAGATCAGAATGGCCCGGGACGCCAACAAAATGGGGGCTTCGGACGCCCGGGAATTCGAAAAGCTATACGGACAACTGGAACGCATTTTTCCAGCGGAACCGCCGGCCCTCATTCACGGGGACCTCTGGATCGGGAACCACATGACGGGCCCGCAAGGGGAGCCCTGTATCAT
>CAYVSK010000132.1:0-4135 GCA_964453635.1 uncultured Weeksellaceae bacterium
GAAGTACGGGATCCTGACTTTCTTTTGGCCTTTTCCGCGGAAGCCATGATGGGGCCCTTTTTATTCCTCTGCGTTTAAGGACCTGATCGGGTCAAAATTCTCAAGCCCAAGTTCCCGGGCCTTTTCCAGGAGAAAGGAGTAGAGCGCTTTCATGGGGCCGAAACGATAGGGGGCTAGGTGTTGATTGTGCCAAAGTACGGTTATGACCCGGCCTTTTGCATGCTTTTCGAGAAAGGCCGTGATCGCCTCCTTTTTTTCCTCGATTTTCCCGGGATCCTCGGTGAAAAAGGCGTGGTCCATGATCGTTAAGGGGATCTCCCAGACCTTCATCCGCTGCCGGCGCTCCAGATCAAAAGGGTGAAAGGGGCGTCCGTAACTGTTCCGAAATCCTGCCCGGGTGGGATATCCCAGGCTGCTATCCACCAGGATCCCTGCTTCATCGAGTTGCTTGTAGTGGTCCGGCAATCGAAAGGACAAATAATGGTTGCGATTGATCGGAGCCTCAAAAGGAAGCGCCCTGATCTCATCTTTCAATGCGGAATCGGAGAAGCTGCTTTTGTGAAGTCCGTTGATCCCGGCTTCCTGCTCAATCTTCTTCCGGAGTTCCCGCAGTTCTTTCCGGTCGATCGCGTAATCGGCATTGCGGATACCAGCTTCGTCCTTGCCCTGTCGGGGGATCCAAAAAAACGTGGCGGAATAACCGTGGGCCCGGTTCGTGGCAATGGCCTCGGGGATGGTCTCCCAAACGGGTCTCCCCTTGATCTCCTTTTTCAGGATCCTGAATAAGCGCCCCCAACGGAAGCGCAAAAAAGCTCTTGGTCCTTCCCTGATCAGGCCCCGGTTGAGGCGGTCAATGTCGTGGGTAAGGAAAAGTTGAGAGCTTGAAGGAGGACTGTTCGCTGCGGTCCCGGCAACCTTTATCAAAGGGGGATGGGCCTCCAGTAACTCCTGAAAATGCTGCCCCACGAGATCCTCCCCGTAACATCCGAATCGGTATTGATAACTCGCTTCAAAGGGGAATCGCCCGATCCTGTCCGTCGCTGATGAACCGTGCTCCTGAAGGGAATTCACCATGTAAAAGCTGGTCCCCAAACGATCGGGGGTCCCATCCTCCAGACGGATCAAAGGTTCTTCCGGGAAGACCCTCTTCTGATCGTAATCCCTTTTTTCAAGGATCTGAACAAAACGCTTCGATACCCTGATATCCCCGTACGGTTCCTGTCCGATGAGCAGATCGGGCTTACCCTGCTCGACCGTCCGGTAGGGGATCCCGAAATGGTGGGTGAAAAGGTCGAAGGCGTAGCGGGTCTCGGGGTCCGCACTTTCCGGGAGGTCAAAGGCAATGGAAACGGGCTTCATGGCCTTTGTGATTTAAAGAGATGGCGGAATGCTTGCATCCCCCTCAAAAGAAAAGACGGCGTTCGGCGGACCTGATGATAGGGCGTGGGGGTGGCTCCAAAGCTCCGGAAAAAACGTTCGATCGACTCGATCATGCTCCCCTCGAAGTTAAAGGAACGGCCCGCTTCCATAGAAGCGCGGACAGCTTCCCACATCAAAAGGCTCATGGCCCCACTGTTGCGGTATTCCGGGTCGGAAGCCCCGACGAGGTAATAGGTCGTCCCGCTATCCCACACGAGATAGACCCCGGCGTGATAAAACCCCTGGTCATCGACGGCGAACAAGAGCTTACGACATTCCTTATGGCGACAGAGCGTATCGATCCTTTGAAAATGCTCGAAGCTATAGGGAAGTTTGCGTCCCTTGTATGCGTAATCCTTCTGCTTGAGTCGATGAAGAAGCCCGATATCGTCGCTCTCTTCACAATGGATCGTTTTCCGGGCTTTGCGGATCTGTCTTTTGATGTTGTCCTTGAGGCCGGAAAAAACGCCTTCGGGATCCTGGGGACCCAAAAAGTAAGTGTATTGCGTGCTCTGTCCGAAACCGTGCCAGTAAAAAGGAAGCCAATGGGTGAAGCCGGGGTGGAAGTTCAGCGTCAGGTCATCATAAGGGGGCAGCCCTTCGATCAGGTCCTCCATCACCTTTTTTTCGTGCCCCAAACGGGTGGTGGTCTTCTGGTCCGGTGGGTGCTCGATCCACGGGCCCAGGAAGGGGGTCAGGGGCGGTAAAGTGATCCTGGAAAAGCCGTATTTCCGCTTGATGAAGTACACGAGAAAACCCGTGATCTCCGAACCGGCATGACTCAATGCCACATCCCACTGGTCTTCCCGTGCGATCCCTGATATCCAGTCGTACTGGAGGAACAAAGGAAGGTCCGGCCGGGTTTCACAATATTTTTTGAAAGCTTCTTTACCCATGATCCTGAGCTTCTATCTGGGCAAATGCTTTTTCGAAAAGCCCCCGCAATTCACCATCGTCCTCATCCTTAGCCGGATTTCGGATCGGATAGGAAGAAGCATGATGACGGATCTTCAGGTCCTGAAGGATGCCCTTTTCCAGTTGGTGAAGTAAAGATAAGGGGTCAGAACAGAGATCCTCGTATCGAATGCTTTCCACTCGTTCCGGCGCGAGCGTTCCGAGGTCACGGCGGATCTGTTCATCAAGGTGATGGACTTGCGCTGCGATCCGTTCTACCAGGGGCAGTTTCATGAGGCTCCGGTAATTGGCGGGCCGTGCTGACCACCACGCTTCGTCGGGGATCCCGAGTTTTTTGCGTTCCCGGTAGATGGAGAGCGCGGTGGCGACCTTATCCCGTTCAACATGAAAGAACCGGGCACGGGGGAAGAGGGCTTTGAGCAGCGGGACGCGCTCATTGTTGAAAAGGTTCTTCATGATTAGGGGGCGCCCGTATTTTTCCATAATGGCGGTGAGCGTATCCCTCAAGATCCTTTGCTCGCCTTGGGGGAGCTGGTCGGGTCCCACGCGGGGCTTATCCCTGGACATGAAACGATACCAGAATCGAGGGGCTTCGTTCGGAGCATGCCACCCGGCGGCCTCTGTTTTACCAGCGGAGGAGCTAAAGCTTTGATGAGGTTGCTCGTTGAAAAAATAGTGGCTGAGCTGAACGCCGGTGAAGAGGGTCCGGTAAAACGTGTGGGCCAGGTTGTCAATATATTCCACGCGATAGTGGTCCGTTAGCAATTGGTAAAAAAGGGTGGTCCCGCTCCTTGGCACGCCGAGGATGAAAATGGGTGCGATCGCTTCATGGGTCGGGGCATAACGTTCGATCCGGCTTCGTTCGATCGGCCGCAGGATGGGGTCCAAAACCGCGAGTAAATGACGAAGGATCAGAGAGGTGGAGAGCTTATTGAGCTTGGGCACGGTGAGCGCACTACTAAAACAAAAGTATCATATTTGGAGATCTCGGGACCAACCTTTGGCACCCTCCTTATGCTTGAAACGTTGTTCCTGCTTTTCCTCCTTTCCGGTTACCTGAAAGGGGTGTTATCGGCTTATGGGGTGATGCTGCCGGTGGACCTGACCCTCCTGACCGGCGTTCTGGTTCTGGGATACCTGGGTATTCAGGGATGGAGCGGGCGATGGAAAAGCTATGGGAAAGATCTGATCGAAGCCCGTTGGCCCCTTGGGTTGCTCTTTCTCTTTTGGGGCTGGTCCATTGCTTCGGCTCTCTTTTTGAGCCCGTCAGCGCATTACGGGGATTGGAAATCCGTTCTTTTCGGTACTGCCGTTCTGGCTTTTATGACCCCGGCCGTTCACAGGGGTTTCGACTTGAAGCGTTTTGCTGCTTGTTTTTGCTTCTTTTCGGGGATATATGGGGCTTTTGCTTTCATCGTTTATGCGTTGAAAGGGGTGGAAATGCTTAGCCTGATCGGACTTCATGAAACAAACCCCTTCCTGGGCGCCCTCTATTTAAAGGCGGGCATGTTGTTATCGGTGGCCATCATTCTGGCTTTCTTTTTGAAGCGGTCCCATCGGGTCGTAGCGGTCAATGTTTTGTTCATCTTGCTATTGGGTACGGCGGCGCGGGGGCCGATCCTGGGATTGCTACTGATCGGGGGAATCGTGGGGGCATTCCGGGTCTTAAGATCGATCTGGAAAGCCCAAGCGCCTTCCTTAATGGCTGGGATTCCCTGGCCACGTGCCCAAAAAGGGGTTCTTCTCATTCTTCTCAATCTCTTGATGATCGGGAGTTGTATGGTTTTTGAACCGCTTCGGC
>CAYVSK010000133.1:0-4120 GCA_964453635.1 uncultured Weeksellaceae bacterium
AGACGCAAGCAATATTCGAAAAGCGCTTCTTCTTTGTTCATAGATCCGATTTTTGGTTCCCCACTCTTTTGGAAGTGGTTTTTTCTTGGGGGACTCCGTCTCGAAGAAATTTCAAATCTCAAACGATCCTCAATTTTCAATGCTTTGAATTCCAAAGCTCCTCAACCTTTGAAATAAGGAGCTTTGAACATTGAAATTTGATCATTGGGGGCTTGCCGGGGCACCCCTTGTCATTGCGAGCCCCCTAAATATATTTCACCCCTTCCGGGATGTTGTAGAATGTGGGATGCCTGTAAATCTTATCGTTGGCCGGGTCGAACAATTCACCTTCCTCGCTGGGCGTTGAGGCCGCTATATGGGCAGCGGGTACGACCCAGATGTTGTTCCCCTCGTTCCGGCGGGTGTAAACGTCCCTTGCGTTCTGGATCGCCATTTCGGCATCGGGGGCGTGTACACTACCCACATGTTTGTGATGGGTACCGGCCTTCTTTTGGATGAATACCTCCCAAAGTGGCCATTGTTCATCGTGTTTCTCTTCCTGGCTCATGATGCTGTATTAAAGGTTATACACACGACCATCGGGTCCTCCGATCTGTAAAGGCAGTAGCAGCAGCAGTGGGGTCAGGCGGCTTGTTCCCGCTCTCGTCGTTTCCGGGCATAAGCTTCAGCGGCTTCCCGGACCCATTTCCCTTCCTCGTGGGCCCTTCTTCGGGCATCCATTCGTTCACGATTGCACGGCCCATTGCCCTTGAGGACGTTCTTGAACTCGTTCCAGTCGATCTCCCCGAAGTCGTAGTGGCCCCTCTCTTCGTTCCACTTCAGCTCCGGGTCGGGTACCGTCAGCCCGAGATAATCGGCCTGGGGTACCGTTCGGTCGATGAACTGCTGGCGGAGGGCGTCGTTGGTCTCCCGCTTTACCTTCCAGTTCAGCAGTTCGTCGCTGTTCTGGGAATCCGTATCGGGCGGACCGAACATCATGAGGGAGGGCCACCACCAGCGGTCCAGGGCGTCCTGAGCCATTCGCTGTTGCGCCTCGTTCCCGTAGGCGCAGGCCACCATGATCTCGTAACCCTGCCGGTGATGAAAGCTTTCCTCTTTACATATCCGGGTCATGGCCCTGGAATAGGGGCCGTAGGAGCTGCGGGTCAGCATTACCTGATTGATCAGAGCAGCTCCGTCCACCAACCATCCGATCGCTCCAATGTCCGCCCAGGTCGGGGTCGGATAATTGAAAATGCTCGAATACTTGGCCTTCCCGTACAAGAGCTGTTCCAGCATGCTCTCCCGATCGATGCCCAGGGTTTCTGTGGCACTGTAGATGTAGAGACCGTGACCGGCTTCGTCCTGTACCTTTGCCAAAAGTGAGGCCTTTCGCCGGAGGCTGGGTGCGCGTGTGATCCAGTTCCCTTCCGGAAGCATCCCCACGACCTCTGAATGGGCGTGTTGAGACATCATCCGGATGAGCTGATCCCGGTATCGGTCCGGCATCCAATCCTTGGGTTCGATCTTGACCTCATCGTCGATGGCTTGCTGGAATGCTGCTTGTTTTTCGTCTTGTGTTTCGGCCATACGGATAAGATTTGTCGTCCCACAAAGATAAGATTTTTTCCCGATCGCTGGCTTATTCCCCCTTTTTCCGGCTACAATCGCAACTCTGGGGTAAGCTGCTATATTTGCAGCGGTTTTACGCATTTGCAGGATCCATGATCAAATTTCACGAGCTCAAGGTCAGTGACATTGTACGAGAGACCGCGGACAGCGTTACCGTGGAACTTGCCGTACCGGAGGAACTCAAAGAGGAATTCCGCTTCACCCAGGGGCAGTACCTTACCTTCAGGGTCCAGGTGAACGGAGAAGAGTTGCGGCGGAACTATTCCATATGTAGCAGTCCTTACGAGGAGCGTTTGCGGGTCACTTCCAAAAAGGTACGGGGTGGCCGCGTTTCGGGTTTCCTCAACGAGCAGTTGAAAGTGGGCGACACCCTCGAGGTCATGCCCCCGATGGGTGAATTCTACGCCACCCTCGATCCTGCCAATGAGAAGGAATACGTTGCCTTTGCCGGGGGGAGTGGTATCACGCCGGTCATGTCGCTTATCAAGACCAACCTCCATGTGGAACCCCGGAGCCGCTTTACTTTATTTTACGGGAATCGCGACAAGGATTCCATCATTTTCAAGGAGGAGCTGGACAAATTGGACGAAGAATACGGGGACCGACTCCGGATCGTTCATGTGCTGGAGGAACCCGAAGAAAGGCTGGATCCCTTGTTCCAGGGACGTTTGGACAAGGAAAAGGTGGCGACTTTGCTCGATACCTATGTAGGAGGCGAGCCAGCGAAGGAGTACTTCATCTGCGGCCCGGACGGGATGAAAGAGAGCGTCACGACGGTCCTCGATGAGCGTGGGGTCGAAAAGGACCGTGTGCATATCGAGCTTTTCACCATTCCCGGTGCCGATGCGGTTGATGAAGGAGAGACCGAGCAAACCGTCGGTGGTGGTGCCGGACAAAGTGGCACGCAAGAAGGAGAAGACACTGGTGTTAGCCAGGTCACCGTGGTCATTGATGACGAGGAAGAGACATTCGAGCTCGATTACGAAGGGGATTCCATCCTCGATGCCGGCCTCGACGAAGACCTCGACCTGCCCTTCTCCTGTAAGGGCGCTGTTTGTGCCACCTGTAAGGCGCGCTTGTTAGAGGGTCAGGTAGAGATGGACGAGAACCATGCCCTTCCCGACGAGGAGCTCGACAAGGGCTTCATCCTCACCTGCCAGTCCCATCCGCGGACGCCGAAGGTCAAGGTGGATTATGACGATATATAGGGACCGACCGTAAAGGCTTTACGCTGGGGCCAAAGTGGTTTTTATCAGAAGGTTTAGAACTGAGCTGGCAAGCATGGCGTAGCATATCCCACAGGGTCCGTAATAAAGCCTCAAAACCGGAAGGAACCATGTCCAAAAGAGCTGTTATAACAGGTGCGAGCAAAGGGATAGGCCGAGCGCTGGTCGTTGATCTGGCCGTTGACCGCGGCTACGAGGTCGTGGCTCTATCCAGGGACCAAGAGCGTTTGGAAGCCCTTGCTCAGGAGGTGAACGCTCAGGCCGTCGAAGGCAAGGTCTATCCGCTGGTCCTGGACATCACCCAGGGGGAGTTGGAGGAGAAATTGCCTAGAACGGTGGAGGAAGGTCCCGGAGGTGTGGATCTGCTGGTCAATAATGCAGGGCGATTGGAGAAGGGGCCTTTGGAGGAGATGGACGATGATTCCATCCGTGAGGTCCTCGAGGTCAATGTCATGGGGATGTTTCGGGTCACCCGTTGCCTTCTTCCTTATATGAAAAAGGGAACCCGGGCCCATATCGTGAACATCGGGAGCATGGCCGGTTATCCGGGCAGTTCGAAGTTTCCCGGCATGGCCCCGTATGGGGCAAGCAAGGCCGCGGTCGGGGGTATGACGGGGGTGTTGGCCGAGGAGTTCCGGTCTTATGATATTGTTGTGAACGGGCTTGCGATCGGGGGTGTAAGGACCGAGATGCTGGCCGAGGCCTTTCCGGGTGTGGACCCTGGGGTCACGCCTGAAATGATGGCTGCATATATCGCTGATTTCAGTGAGGACAGCCGGGATCTGATGAACGGGAAGGTTCTTCCGGTATCCCCGACCAATTGATCCCCAGCCCATAAAGGAAATGACCGAAAAAAATGTTTTCTGGATTTTAAAGAGCTGTTATATTTGGGGTCCCTTAAGCGGGAAAACCGACTTTCATTTCCTGAATGTTCGGTCGCATGGTTCTTTAAAAATGTTGGAAGGGACGAAAGGTAGGAGATTGAAAAAATTTTCGACCGAGCGTTGTTGTTTGGATCATTAAGTTGATCTATATTTGCGATCCCTTCGCAAGAAGGTACGGTTCTTTTAAAGCATTTGAATTCTTGTATTGCTTCTTCTTCCACGGAGAAGGAGGAGCTGCATCGTTCTTTGACAAATTGTAAGTAGTCGCGAGTTTCGCGGATATCCTCGGGAGACGGATGCTCAATGCATTCCCGATCCGTCGGGATCAACTTTACACTTACTATGGAGAGTTTGATCCTGGCTCAGGATGAACGCTAGCGGCAGGCTTAACACATGCAA
>CAYVSK010000134.1:0-4067 GCA_964453635.1 uncultured Weeksellaceae bacterium
TCGCCAATGGGAATTTCAATGTCAAAAACCGCTTCAATTACGAAGTCCACGGGATCGGTCAGGACAATTCCACAAATAATCATGTGATATCCAAGGGTTCTGGTGTGGTCCGTATCGATCAACCCTCGAACATCAGCGATGGGGATTACCTCTTTATCGGTCACAACGATAGCGCTACAGGAAGCTGGACGACCACGGAGATCCCCCTTGATTCAACCCAGCGGATCGCCAGAGAATGGGCCGTGGATCATACGGGGGACCTTGGTACCGTTCGTTTGGGGATCGATTCCACTGTATTGCCGGCCAAACCCAACAAGTATGAGGAATACGTCGTAATGGTCGACAATGATGGCGACAAGAATTTCAATACCGGCTCGGTGGATCTCTTCCCCTTTGATGGAGTGGATGGTGAATTGGTCCTGGCTTCAGGGGTTCAACTTGACAAAGGCGATGTGTTCACCATCGGGGTTGCCCGGAACCGGACTGTTAATTCCGGTGACTGGGATGTTCCGGCGAACTGGCTCACCAATAAGGTCCCAGGGAACAAGCAACCGGCGATCATCAGCCAGGGGGACACCATTGATCTGACCCAGAACGAAGCGGCCGGACAAGTGCTTATTGGGGATACCGGGTTGGTGAGGCTCAATTCCTATAAGCTTAAGTTGAATGAAGGGACCATTGATACGACCAACATTGGCGACATCGATGCAGGGACTGGTGAAGTGGATTACGCCAGGAACGGGGACCAAAAAGTGGCTTCCCTTACGTACCACGACCTTACGCTCTCTGGAGGTGGTGTAAAGACCATCTGGGAGGGTAACGTCACCGTCGAGAACGACCTGTTGATCTTCGACCCCGCTGTATTCGACGCGGATGCGTCCAACAACTACAACATCGACATCGCCGGGGATTGGACGGGCAATTCCGTCTTCCGCGAACGACAGAGCAAAGTGACCTTCTCCGGGTCCTCGGTCCAGGACCTCAACAAGACCAATGGAGAAGGGTTTTACGACTTGGCGATCAGTAAGTCCAACAATGGGGTCGAGTTGAAGAACGCCAACGACACCATCTTCAATTCACTAAAACTGAACAATGGATATTACCGATTGAACGGGAACCTCCTTTATATCGACACGCCAGCTACCGGTGCGATAGAATACAGCGATGGCTACGTGGTCTCGGAAGAGAAGCCCAACCATTCCAGCCGGATCCGGTGGAATATGAGCGACAGTACGGGCAAATATGTTTTCCCCTTCGGGACCACAGCCGGAGATACCATACCTTTTCACTTTGACCTTAGCTCGGGAGGAGCGGGGAAAGTAACGGTCTCAACTTATCCAACCGCTGGTGACAACACCCCTTACCCGGTCGTCGATACCGATACGGTGGAACATGTGAACCACTCCGCTTCGGGGAACGATGGCTCTGACAGTACCATCAACCGCTTCTGGCAGATCTGGAAATCCGGTTCAGGGGGTACCGCTGATATGGTCTTTACGTATGCGGATGGGGCCGATGTCCCGACAGCGGGTGAATCCCTCAACTTTAGAGCGCAACGGTGGAACAATGCGAACGAGGGATGGGAACCTCCTGTTAATGGAAGTCATGATGCCTCCAACAACAGGGTCAAAGCCAATGGGGTCTCCAACTTTTCTCCTTGGGTATTGTCCGCCGAACTTGAGCCCCTTCCGGTCGAGCTTCTCGCGTTCGACGCAGAAGCGCGGGAAAAAGAAGATATTGTCCAGGCCACTTGGAAAACGGCCACCGAGACCGACAACGACTTCTTCACGGTAGAACGCTCCAAAGAAGGGGATCAGTTCGAGCCGATCGGACGCGTGGAAGGTGCCGGGAACAGCAGTAGCCCCCAACGCTATACCTTCACCGACCCCGATCCCTATTCGGGGGTCTCTTATTACCGCTTGAGACAAACGGACTTTAATGGGATTACCGAGACTTTCGGTCCGGTCGCGGTGGAATTTGACGGGGATAAGAATGAGCCGAGTGTGGCTGTGTATCCCAATCCCACCGATGACAAAAAGGATGTGAACGTATCCCTGAGTGGTTTCAAAGGCCGCGAAGTGTTGGTGGTCCTTCGGGATGTGTTAGGGAAAAAGTATCATTCCAAGGTCGTGATCACCGAAACAAGCGGTCCTACCCTCACAGCCGTGGACATCAAGAATAAGCTCCCCGCTGGGGTCTATATGGTCACGGCCAGTTCCGAGAATGAGATCTATCGGGAGAAGCTCGTGATCGAGTAGATCCTGATGAGTTTCTTCTGGTTTACGATTCATGGGTGGGATGGTCTCTGATCCATCGTTTTTTCCTCCATATCAACAAAAGTCCCTGTATTCAGGTAAAGGGGTTGAACATTGTTCAACCCGTGCCGAACCTTGTTCATCCCCTACGGGGAAGGGATCATGGCTCAGACAACCGCCAAACGGATCGGCTGCGTAAGGTATTAAGAAAGCATGAAGACACTTTCATGAAGGTTGACAACGCCCTTTTTCTCAATACGCAATACCGAACAAAAACAGCCACCATGAGAACACCCATTCTGACCATATCGATCCTTTTTCTTGCCTTGATAGCGAATGGACAGTCTACAGGAGGGTCTGCCGATTCCGAGGGTCATGCTGATGTGGGGAATCAAGAGTGGGATGATGAGGGCAATGCGACCAGTGGGAGTAACGATAACAGGGCCGAGGTCGAGCTTGGTGGATGGGAATCATCCGAGTATCTGATCATCACGGACTTCGGTTTTTCCGTACCGAACAGCCATAATGTCGATGGGATCGAGGTGAACGTTGAAAGGAAAAAAGAGGGTGGGAATATCGAGGACCTGAGTATTCGTTTGACCAAGGATGGGGAGAACAATTTCGTTGGGAATGCCAAGGATGCGGGAAGTTGGCCGAACAGTGACCAAACAGAGACCTATGGCAATTCGGGTGATGCCTGGGGGGCGTCCTTTACACCGGGTGAGGTCAATGCTTCCGGTTTTGGGGTCGGTATCAGTGCTGAAAACCAGTCCGGAGCGTCCAAAAAGGCCTATGTGGACAACGTGACGATAAAGGTCTATCATTCTGCCGGAGCCCTCCCCATTGAGCTGATCCATTTCGATGCGACCCTCGAACGGGACAACGTGAAGCTCGTTTGGGCGAGTGCCAGTGAGACCAACAACGACTTCTACACCATCGAAAGGAGCCCCAACGGGCTCTCTTTTGAACCGGTCGGAACGGTGGACGGGGCCGGGAACAGCAATTCGCGGATCGATTACGATTATCTGGATGAAAAACCCCTCGAGGGGACGTCCTATTACCGCTTGAAGCAGACGGACTTCAATGGCGAATACGAATATTTCGATGTGATCGCTGTGGATTATCGAAAAAATGGAAAGGGAGAATGCGAGCTGGAAGTGAACCCGAATCCCTGTGTCCCTCAATGCAAGCTTTCACTCGGTGAGTGTCGGCCGGAACCGGGAAATCCCTTCCGGGTGAACGTCTTCGATATCTCTGGCAATCGGGTGTCTACCGATCTGAATGGCCGGGCCCTGAAGGAAGGGACGTCGCTGCACCTCAACACCCGCAACAACATGGCCCCCGGTGTTTACGTGGTAAAGGCCTCAAGCGGAGAAGAAGCTCATCAAGAGAAGGTCAAGGTGAAGTAAGAGCGCCTCTGTTCTTTTGCAGGACCGCTTCTTTTTTTAAGATCCGTACCTTTGGTGGGATATGGCCAGGTTCAGGTCCACCCATCTTTTTCTTCTTTTCCTCCCCCTCACTGTTCTTTTGTTGAAGAATTGCAGCAGGGATGAGGCTGCCCCACTGTCGATCGGGAATGGAGATGGTAGCGATCATCAACCGACGCCTTACCAGTTCGAGTTGCCCCAGAATTTCGAGGAGCTACTGCCGCCCATGGAGATACCTGAAGAGAATCCCATGACGGAAGAAGGGGTAAAGCTCGGGCGAAAACTTTTTTTTGACCCCATCCTCTCCGGCGACAGTTCCCTCTCCTGTGGAGGTTGTCATTTGCCGAAGGCTTCCTTTGCCGATCCGAACCGGGTCAGTGAGGGT
>CAYVSK010000135.1:0-2999 GCA_964453635.1 uncultured Weeksellaceae bacterium
GATTCACTGAACCCATCAGATTGAATATTGCAATCCCCGTTAATATCCAGTTCTGCTGTTCCTCTTAAATGAATCCTATTGGTAGTGCCATTGAATTGGTCTTTTATGAGGCTTACCCCCGTTGAAACGGTTAAAGTATTGCCATCCTCGATCCATAAGGCGCTATGACTTCCTCCCGTGCCTCGGTCCGTAACCCTCACGCAGTCGGCACTTACAGTAATACCCAAATTAATGCTATCTCCTCTGATCCTTACTTTGTCATCGCTATCGGGAATTCCGTCCCCATCGCTTCCGGATACAAGGGTCCAGGAGTCGCTGTTATCCCAATTGCCATTTCCTCCGGATGGACTGGAGTTGAAGGTCCCCTGGGTAAATGCCATAAAGCAAACAGGGGTTAAGATCATGACTAGGGCAGCCCTTTTAAAGAGGCTTTTATGCTTATGAGAGTGGGGCATTTTCATAAAGGCATGAATTTTTTCAAAAATAGAAATTCTTTCGGGGTGTTTTATTATACTATACGACAGATCGGCAAAAAAGGTTGCACGGGAAGGGGTAGCCTGTGCTCGGGCCTTCTCTCTGGTAGTGGGTATAGGGTATAGGGTATTGGGTATAGGGTACTGAGTTATCTTCCAGTCCGCCAGTCACTAGTCACTAGTCACCAGTCACCCCTCATCCAAAACCATTACTTTTGCAAAGTTTGACCCCACGTTAGGGATTCATGGCCACATCCAAACAGTCCAAAAGCCAAGGGGGAGGAGGGGGATTGCTGAGTGCGGGGGAACTCGAGCAGGTTCTCCGGGCGATCCAGCGGAATCTCCTCGTGATCATTGCCTTGCCTCTGATCGGGGGTGCCCTCGGGTACTTTTACGGTTACCGCCTCCCTGAGATACACGGGGCCAAGACCCAGATCCTGCTGGAGGACAAGAACAGGAGCGGGGTGGAGCAGCAGATCCGGCAACGCCTGGGGTACAAGCAAAAGTACGAGCGCATATCCAACCAAAAGCAGGTGCTTCGATCACATGACCTTATCGAGCAGGCCGTGGAGCGAATGGATGTGGATATCACCTATTTCATCGTGGGTCGGGTCAAGACCACGGAGGTTTTCAAGGGATTGCCTTTTTCCGTGGAAATGAAGCCCACCACGGGGCAATTGTATGAACGGCGGGTATATGTGGACATCCTTTCGCCGGATTCCTGTCGTATCCATTACGAGATCGGGGAGGAGCGTTACCAAAAACGGATCCCCTTCAATGAGGAAGTTGCAACCCAGCATTTTCTTATCACCGTGCAGAACGGGAACGGATTCAGCCCTGAGACGGTGGAACGTTTGAGCAAAGTGGATTACTTTTTTAAGAAACACCGGAAAAGTCACCTGGTCTCGAAATTCCTGGGCCGACTCTCGGTCCGCAATCTGGAGTATACCTCGATCCTGAGCGTCAAGGTGACCGATCGGATCCCTGAACGGGCCGTTACTTTCCTCGATACGCTTGCTCAGGTATATCTGGAATACACCACGAAATCCCAGAAAGAGGTCAATCGCAATACGCTGAAGTTCATCAATAAACAAATGGATCAAGTGGAGGGGATATTGACCTCGATCGAGGATTCGCTCGAGGAATACAAGGAAAGGAAATCGATCCTTAACCTTAAAAAGCAGGAAAGCGATTATTTCAAAAAATTGACCGAGCTGGAAACGGAAAAGCGAAAATTGCGATTCCGTTTGGATGCCTTAAGAACGCTGGAGGATTATGTGGTGAACCTCAATACGAATGAGGAAAAATTGCTCCCATCTTCCATGTATGTTGGTAAGGCCAATCAAACCATACAAGAAACGATCAAGAAGATCTACGAGCTTCAACTCCAAAAGAACGCCGCTCTTCAAACAGGAAAGGAAGGAAGTCCCGCGATACAAAGGATCGAGGACCAGATCGGGCTCATGAAGGACAATCTTTTGACCGCCATGGTCAATTCCAAAAAGGCCATTAAAAGTCGTATATCCGAAATTGAACAAGAGATCCAGCAGTTTAAGGGTACGCTACGGGAAATTCCTGAAAAACGGCGTGGGATGCTCAATATCCAACGCCGCAAACGGGTTAACGAGAGTTTGTACGAGTTCCTGCTCGAGAAACGGGCCAATACGGTCATTGCTCAGGCCGGCATTGTTCCCGACACCAAGGTGATCGAAAAGGCCCGGTCTACAGGACCGGTCAGGCCCAATGAAGAACAGTACATTATGCGAGGGGGTGGGGGAGGCTTGGCGCTCGCGGCCCTTTTCGTTTTTATAAGAGCCCTGTATTTCCATCGTATCCGAAGCTTACGTGAACTTTCGCAAGTAAGCAGCATGCCCGTTCTTGGTCAAGTCTTCTACAACAAACGGGCGGAGGAAGAGGACGTCCTCCTTCTCGTGCAGGAAGACAAAAGTGGGTTGACCGAGCACTTGCGGACCCTCCGGACCAATCTCCAGTTCTACAATACCGGTGACAGAAGCAATGGCGATGTGGTCATGCTCACCTCGGTGGGGCCTGGAGAAGGCAAGACCTTTATGACCGTAAACCTTGGCATGGTGCTCGCTATGGCGGATAAAAAGGTCCTCTTGCTGGAGTTCGATATGCACCGCCCGAAAATGCATCAACCCTTTGAGATGGATGTGGCTGAAGGGGTCAGTTCCTATCTTGCGGGGCGCAAAGGGATGGACGAGGTCGTGCACGCCACCCCCTATGATAACCTTGATGTGGCTCTTTGTGGCGAGATTCCGCCCAACCCTTCGGAGTTGCTTCTCAACGAACGAGCCCGGACCTTTCTGGAAGAGAAAAAAGGCGTCTACGATTATATCCTGGTGGATACGCCCCCGATGGGCTTGTTATCGGATCCCCTTTCGGTCGTGCCCTATACCGATATCAACCTTTTCGTCTTCCATGCGAAATTTACACGCAAGCAGGAGGTCAACCTGATCGAAGGTCTGGTCCGGGATCACGGGATCCAGAATCCGGGGGGTGTTC
>CAYVSK010000135.1:3043-3911 GCA_964453635.1 uncultured Weeksellaceae bacterium
ATGGATACGGGTACGGGTATGGCTACGGTCACCAAAAAAAGAAAAAGGAGGACCGGTCTTAAAGACCGGTGATTCGCTCATGAAAGGATTGGCTTCCATATTCCCCTTTATTCCCGAATACCTGCACTATTTCCGGATATTCCGACACCATGTGGGAAGGGGGGTTTTTATCCTGATGGGTTTTGCCCTTGGGGTGGCCCTGCTCGATAGCCTCGGGATCGCCATGTTCATCCCCATCCTGAAAACGACGGAGATAACGGGGGATGTCGAAGGGAGCGGGCAGTTAAAACAATTCTTTGATTTCTTTTCTCTTCCTGTGAATCTCACCTCCTCACTTATCCTTTTGGGCGTAGTATTTTTATTCAAGGGCTTTGTCAAGTTCGGTTACAAGACCTATGAGGTCTTTCTGAACACTTCCCTTAAAAGGACAATGAAAAAAGGGTTGCTCAAAAAATACTGTGAAGTGGATTATCGGTATTTTTCTTCCAAGAACACGGGGTATTTCATCAATATTATCAATGGGCAGGTGGACCGGTTCATATCCATGTTCCAGAATTTTGCAAAGGTTTCCGCGGACCTTATTACAACAATTAGCTACATTGCCTTTGCCTTTTATTTGAATTGGGTCTTCGCTTTAATGGCCATTTTCGTTGGAGGTATTGCGCTTTTCTTCATGCGTTTTCTCGCCCGTTACAACAAGAGCCTTTCTCATCTGAGCTCAAAAGAGAGCTCTTTGTTGAATAAATTCATGGTGCAGGCCCTTCATTCCATGAAATTCATGATGGCCACCGGTCGCTTCAGGAGGATCAAAGGGAGTGTGGATCAGAGCATCGATCGATTGACCAGTATTGCAAGGAAAAGTGGGATA
>CAYVSK010000136.1:0-3892 GCA_964453635.1 uncultured Weeksellaceae bacterium
CGGCCATGATCTCGTTGAGCTGGCTGATCCCGAGCATGGACATGAAGGCGCCCGGTACACCGTGACCAGTGCAGTCGACAGCAGCAAGATAGAGATGACCGTTCTGCTCTTTGGTCCAGTAAAAATCCCCGCTGACAGTGGCCTGAGGTTTGAAGAGGATGAAATGCTCGGGCAGGTGGTCAGATGCGTATTCCTCGGACTGCAAGAGGGCGTTCTGGATCTTCTGGGCGTAGTCGATGCTGGCCGTGATCTCACGGTGGGACTCTTCGAGGGCCTCGTGGGCCCTTTCAACCTCTTGCTTCTGCTTCTCGGCCTCTTCCCTTTGTTTTTCCGTCTCCTTCTGTTGCTCTTCGACCTTTTCCTTTTCTGCTTGGATCTCTTGGGTCCGTTCTTCGACGATCCCTTCAAGGCGTTGCTTCTGTGCGACCAATCGGCGGCTGTTCAACCACATGAGAAGCCAGATGATCCCGATCCCGGCCACCGTGTAACCTCCATAGGCCGCCCAGGTCCGGTACCAGGGAGGGAGGATCCTAAAATGGTATTTCGCGACTTGACTCTCTGCTCCATAAACATTCTTTGCCTTTACCTTGAAAGTGTAAGATCCTTCCGAGAGGTTGGTGTATTCTTTTCGGGTCTGATCGCTCCACTTGCTCCAAGCCGTGTCAAAGCCCAAGAGGCGGTGGCTATAGGTCACTTTTTCCTGCTTATCGGTAAAAGGGGCAGCGTATCGGAACTCCAGACGGTTGTCGGAATAGGGAAGTTCAAGGATCTTTTCCTCTCCTTTGCCCCCTATCTGAACGTTACCCCCGAAAAGCAGGCTGTCCTCGCTTCCGGTCACCTTTCGCAATAAGCAATGCCAAGTTCGGTCGTGATCATCCTCTATCCCAGGGTAGTAACAGGCTAAGCCCTGCTCACCTCCGATCCAAGCCCTCTCTTCTTCGGGATGGATCGCACTAATGCTTCCGAGATCAAGAGCCCGAAAGCAGGTGCTGTCGATCCGGTAGCCTTCTTTTTGCGGTATTACATGTTTGACCTTCCCTCCTTTTGCATCATGGATCCATACTTCCCCGTTAAAGCCCTTTTCCAGCCAAGAAACCTTCCGACTCCCGCCACAGAAGATATCGCCATAACGGCAGATTGGAACGAACCGCCCCTTTTCAAAAGCATAGAGACCGCTATCCGTTCCGAAGAGCACTCCTTGACCCTCCGCATCCGGGAAGATCCAACCCCCTCCCTTGAGCAAACCCCTCGAAGTATCATAAAGGGTGGTCCGGTGCCCCGTGAACGCAGTGTCCACGATCACTTTCAGGAGCCCTTTGGTGGGCATGCGTCCCCAAAGGCGAAGGGAATCAGGATCCTTTCCCATACGATCCCCTCCGACCCTTAGGATCCTTTGGGGAACATCCTTTAGCGCAAAAAGGGACCCTTTATCCCCTTTACCATTCAGGGTATTGGAACCTAACACGTCCAATCCCTCACTTCCTCCCGATAGGACCAAGGGTGATGCTCCTTTACCTCGTTTGACAGGGAGGATCGCGAGGGATCGGGAATGCTTGTGGAGGACCGTGTCGGCCCCGGAAGGAGGGCCTTTCCCATCTGAGGAGAGATCGACGGAGAGAAGACCGGAATTCACTCCGGCCACCAACAAACGGGGGGAATTCCTCTTAACCTCTGACCGATCGGAACTTGTGACCCCAGAGGCATCCGAAAGAGAAAGGAGGTCGAAGCATTGCCCTCTAGTACCCGGCAATAATTCAAATCCACCCGATCCTTCATCCCAACGCCATGCACCTTGTCCGGTGGCCAGGCACAATGATGCGGAAAGGGTCGGTCGTTCGATGTCCCGGATCCCTCCACTGAAAAAACGCCCCTCCGGGGCTATCGTAAAAGGAAGCCCCGTATGGACAAGAGCGATACCGTCGTTAGTGCCCGCCCAGAGGTCGCCGCCATCGGTAGATGCCAGATTCCAAATGAATTTAGCAGGGACCTTATCCTTCTTTCCGATCTGATAAGCGATCCTCCCTTCCTCGGTCATTAGGTAGATCCCTCTATGATCCGTCCCGATCGCAAAGACGGCTCCATAGGGGTTCTTTTCCGGATCGAGGCGGCATGCGGTATATATGCCAGCGGCGGACCAGCCCCCTTCCGGGACAAAATCCGCACCATCAGGATAGGAGCGGAATTCCCCGTTCTCCGGATGGTAATGGAAGATACCATGTCCTTCAGTAAAGACGGTCCACCCATCCTCTTCATCGGGAGAGGGAAGAATGGCCCTGACCCCTTTATCCCGGGTCAATTCCCGAGACCCCTTTAGATACTCCTTCTTAACACCTTTTAGGCGATAAAGGCCACTGTCCCCATCCTGTACGATGGGTCTGGAAGCGGGCTCATACATTTCGTAAAACTGGTGCTCAGGACGGATCACTCGCACCGTATCACCCTCATAAAAGAAAAGGTGCTCCCCCGCATTGAAGTAAGATCCGCCATCTTCTCTGCTAACGGTGCTCCAAACGACCCCGAGATCTCTGAGGGAGTCTTGCAACATCGGGAGAAGTGATCGGTAAGCTAGTAAGCCATTGCTGTCCGGCTCGATCACCCCCATTAGGGTTTGACCCCCGATATAAAGCCGGCCACTGGGAGCCCGATCCATGGAAAGGACAGTCTTCCCCTCCTCGACGGGAATATGGCGAAAGGTTTCCCCGTCGTGGATCAGAACCTCCTTGGAGGTCCCAAAGGCGGTCCGACCATCCGGTAGAGGTTGGACCGTCGCGATCTGATGGTGTCCCTTGTAGCTGGAAGGATGGAAGGGAGTGACCTCAGGGGGAAGGGTCTGAGCGTTGGAAAAAAAGGAAAAAAGCGAAGTGCCTATGAGCAAAAGGAGAGCTGGAAGGTACTGCTCAGGGGATCGCGATCGCATACCACGAAATTATCGGGAATGCGTCGAACGTTAGATGATGGGACCTTTCCTTCCAAGTTTTTCTCCCCCCCTAAGGCCTTATTAAAGAGAAGTTCTCTTCCTTCAAGTACTGGGTTCTCCTTTCGGATCACTTTTCAGGCTCAAGCCCTTTTTCGTATTTAAATATCGGGTTCAGGCGAAAACTAGGAGATGATCGCGACAGGGGTGACATTGCCTGGGAACGAGCTGACTTGGCTTGTGATCCTTCACACCCCCTTGATAAAGGGACCGTGCCCTTCGCGTAAAAAGCATTCCAAACTTGTCCCCTTACCAGCCTTGTCCGTGTGAAAGCACCCTTCAGACCCTCACCCCCATTACACAAACATCGTCCACTTGCTCCTGCCCCGCTTTCCATTCCTCGAAAACCCGGTCGAGCTCGACTTTCTGCTCTGATGGGGTCATGGTATGGATACGGGCCAATAGCTCTTTGAAAGGTCCGTATCGGAACTTTTTGCCCTTATCACCTCCGAACTGATCGGCATAGCCATCGGAGAAGAGATAGAGCATAGCCCCTTTCGGAACTTCCAATTCGACCGTCGTAAAGGCATCGGCCGCATCGGGTTCGTACCCTACGGCCATCTTATCCCCCTTCACCTCGATGCCATCGGAGCTCTTTTTGAAGGAACGGAGTCGATCCTCGGGAATAGCTGACAGATCTGAGAGATCTTTCGGGTCTTGAACGATCCCCTCTTTCACCACATAGAGCGGATTGTTCGCACCCGCGAACTCCACTTTTTCAGCCTTTAAGTTTTGGTCATTGGGAATGGGGGTCTTGATGAGGGCCGCATCCATCCCATCCTTCGTCCCTTCTTCGGAACCACTTCCACTCAATTCCCGTACGACGCGCTCGCGGAGTTCGGTGAGTATTTCGCCGGGAGATGGCTCTTCATGGGCGGCCATGATCTCGTTGAGCTGGCTGATCCCGAGCATGGACAT
>CAYVSK010000137.1:0-3622 GCA_964453635.1 uncultured Weeksellaceae bacterium
GCGCTTTTTCCGGGACACGAGTTCATTTTTGGCGTTGCGAAGCTCAATAACAAGGTCGTAATTGCCTGAGGGAAGTTTTTCGATATTGAAGGACTGAAAAAGGACCACTACAGGATCGCTATCCATGACCTTCATTGATTCGAGTTTCCCGACACGGTTGCCCGTATGGTGATCGGCAACGTAAGTACGAAGCGCAAAACGGTCTTTTGTGAATTCCCCGTTGGTATTGTATAGCTCAGCATAGAACCTCAACTTGTTCCGGCCGTCGGGGAAATATCGACTAACCTGAGGGATCAGCCTTAATCCGGATTTCCAGAAGCGATCCTTTTTTCCGGAACGCTTATAGGAATCGATGAATTGGATCCCGGATATGAAAGGTTCCTGCTCTTTTTCCTCCACCCGGACGGGGGCATCGAAAGTTATACGCTTTACCGAGTCTCTGTTCAGGTCAGCGATCCGGACGGTCATCCTGAATTTACCCGGGGAAAGAGAAAAGCGCTGTTGATCGAGAATATCGCGCGGAAGTGAATCTTTCAGGGGAGGACCGTTCAAGCGCCACTGCTTCGATGCGACCACGGTGGAGTCGCTATCCCTTATCACAATACCGATCAGGACATTGGGCCGCATGGCCTCTTGCTCGTCCTTCAGGAATTTGACGGAATGGCCCTCAATATCGAAATAGGTCTCTATGAAATGCCCCTTTTTTGGGGAAAAGAACTTCTTATGGTCGAAATAAGCCTCCAACTCCTGGCTTTTTAGTGTTCCTCCCACCAATACGGCAGGAAGGAGGAGGTAAAAAAGCCGAAAAAAGAAGGGATTGATATGAATATCGGGTCTGACCATATACCACTAAATTAACAGATCCTTAGTGCAAAGGGTTCATGAAACTGAAGGATCAGGAAGCTTTTGATAGTTTTGAAAGGCTTTTTCCCGGTCCTGAACTTCCTTTATGAAGAAACTGGTAGGCCCTAATCCTAATTGTAAGGAACGTTCCTTTTCCTACACACGTCGCATCAGGATGAAGAAAGCCCCCCATTTACCCGGTATCTTTAGAAAAGCACCCCTTATTTTGTTCGGGTTTTTGATGTGGTTTTTTTCCTTGCCAGTTCGGTCCCAGAACGATTCTTTGCTCCCAGAACCCCGGCAAAACCCCGATAAGATCGTCAAAAGCAACCCCCTGACCACGATATGGGGAGCTCTCCCTTTCACCGCTCAATACCGCCTTGGGGTGGAAAGAATATTGGGACGGGAAACGACCACGCAACTCGATGTTTCCTATCTGGGAAAAAGTCCCCTGTTAAGCCTCTTGGAAGATTCCCTGTTTCAGACAACCGGAAGGCGTTATAATTTCAGGGTCTCTGGCTGGAGCATAAGGCTGTGGTACAAGTGGTACCTTACCGGTCTTATGGATGAAGGTCGTTTGCCTCGGAACGGCAAGGATTACGCTCCCTGGGGCTATTATATTTCGGCTTATTTTTCTCATTCCTACGCCCATTTAAGGCCCCGTTCTCTGAATAATGCAGGCCCGATCGATCTCCGGATGCGGCATACGAATGTCAACCTTGTGTTCGGCCAACAATATCTCGTCCTGGACCAGGTAAGTATGGATGTCTGGCTCGGCCTGGGTTGGAAACACAACATCTGGCATAGAAAGGATCATCACAACAGGATCCACCGGGTCCCGCAGGATGAAATGATGTTATACGGGGGAGATTACCGCCTTTCGGCGGGCTTGAGCATTGGGTATTATTGGTGACCGGTATTATTCCTCACCCTCGGCCATCTCCTCGGTCACCTTGTCCTGATCGACTCTTAGATGATCCACGATGAACTGCTGCCGGTCCGGGGTGTTCTTGCCCATGTAGAATTTCAGGATGTCCGGTATCTTGTTGTCCTTGTTCAAAACGACCGGTTCCGTTCGCATTTTGTCTTCCGCTATAAAGGCGCTGAACTCCTCTGGGGAGATCTCCCCCAATCCTTTGAATCGCGTGATCTCCGGTTTGCCCCCCAGCTCCTGGATCGCTTGTCGACGTTCTTCTTCACTATAACAGTAGCGGGTGGCCTTCTTGTTACGGACGCGATAAAGCGGGGTCTCAAGGATATGAACGTGACCGTTCTTGACCAGTTCAGGATAGAATTGCAGGAAGAAGGTGAGCAGGAGGAGGCGGATGTGCATACCATCGACGTCGGCATCGGTTGCGATGATCACTTTGTTGTAGCGGAGGTTCTCGATCCCTTCTTCGATGTTCAGAGCGGCCTGGATCAGATTGAACTCCTCGTTCTCGTAGACCACCTTTTTGGTTAGGCCATAGGCGTTCAGGGGTTTCCCTTTAAGGCTGAACACAGCCTGGGTTTCAACATCCCTGGCCTTGGTTATGGATCCACTGGCCGAATCCCCTTCGGTAATGAAGATCGTGGTATCCTTCTTTCTTTCGTGATCCCGCTCATCGTTGAGGTGGATCCGGCAATCCCGGAGTTTCTTGTTGTGGAGGCTCGCCTTTTTTGCCCGCTTCTTTGCGAGTTTACGGATGCCTGCGATCTCTTTCCGTTCCTTTTCGGAACGCTGGATCTTTTTCTCGATGATCTCGGCGGTCTCTGGATTCTTGTGGAGGAAATTGTCCAAGCGCTCCTTGATGAAGTCACCGATAAAGGCTCGCAAAGATTTTCCGTTGGGCTCGATCTCTGTTGAACCGAGTTTGGTCTTGGTCTGGGATTCGAAGACGGGATCGACGATCCGCACACTAATGGCAGCTACCAGGGATCGGCGGATATCCACGGGTTCGTACTCCTTTTGGTAGAACTCTTTGATGGTCCGCGCGATGGCTTCACGAAATGCCCCCTGATGAGAGCCACCCTGTGTCGTGTGTTGTCCATTGACAAAAGAATAATACTCTTCGGCGTACTCATTGGTATGGGTGAAAGCCACTTCGATATCCTCGCCAGAGAGGTGAATGATCGGATAGAGCGGTTCTTCGGTAAGGCTTTCGCTGAGCAGGTCGTAAAGTCCGTTCGGGGAATGGTAGCGTTCCCCGTTGAAATGGATGTTCAGGCCGGAATTGAGGTAACAATAGTGCCAGACCAGGCGTTCTACGAACTGACCCCGGAATCTGAAATGCTTGAAGATGGTCTCATCGGGTATGAAGGTGACGGTCGTGCCGTTCTTCCGATCCGTATCCTCCGGCTCCGGATCCTCGAGCAACACACCCTTTTCAAATACGGCCTTTTTAAGCTTCCCATCGCGAATGGACTCGATCCGGAAATAGGACGAAAGCGCATTCACGGCTTTGGTGCCAACGCCGTTCAGGCCGACGGACTTCTTGAAGGCCTGGCTGTCATACTTGGCGCCCGTATTGATCTGCGAAACGCATTCGATCACTTTCCCGAGGGGAATGCCGCGACCCCGGTCGCTCACGGTCACGGTATCGTCCTTGATCTGGAGGTCGATCCGCTTGCCATATCCCATGACGAACTCATCGATGGCATTGTCGATCGTCTCCTTGATGAGGATGTATATCCCATCATCCCGGGAAGACCCGTCACCGGTCTTTCCAATATACATACCCGGCCGGGTACGGATGTGCTCCTTCCAATCAAGCGATTTGATATCCGCTTCGGTATAATT
>CAYVSK010000138.1:0-3472 GCA_964453635.1 uncultured Weeksellaceae bacterium
CTTCCGATCTGAAGGTTTCGAACTCTCTTCCCAGTTCAATTTCCAGGACGGGGTCGAAGTGCTCGAGGACGGTTCGACCAGTCCGCTTCGCCATTCCGCACCCGCCTTCGGCGTATCGCGGTTCACCTACAACAAGGATGGGACCCGACTCCAACTCTACGCGCGATACCAGGAGGAAGTGAGCTACGATGAACTATCCAATAGCGGGAAGGGAAAACCTGAGCTCTACATCCCCGATGGCAACGGCAATCACTACGGACCGGGCTGGTACACCCTGAACTTCAAGGCCATGCACCAGCTTACCGATCATCTTACCGTTAGCGGCGGGGTCGAGAACATCACGGACCAGCGCTACCGCCCTTACAGTTCGGGGATCAACGGACCCGGGCGGAATTTTATCATTTCGTTGCGGGCGAATTTTTAAGGTGGAAATGGCGATTTGGCGACGTGGTCAATAGGTCCCTGATCCCTTAGCTCCAATTCGCTATTCGCCACTTCCTTATTTCGCCATTTGGCTATTTTGCCACTTCGCCCCCCGAATGTCACCACAACGACTCTACCAAGCCCCTCCACCATGCTTATATTCACGGCGCTATGAGCCCATTTATCAGGACCGGGGTCTTCCTTGCCGTATTGGCCATTGAAGCCATGAGCGGGATGGCCCGTGCCCAACCCTGGCCCCAGGGGAAGGGGCAGGGATACGTCAACCTCTCCTTCACCTACCTCCGCTACACCGAGATCATCGACCGGTTCAAGCCCAAGACCCTTTGGCAGAACCATGCGATCAAGCGGGCCGTTTCGGACCACACCCTGAACGGTTACATCGAATATGGGGTCACGGACCGCTTGACCGCCATCGGGAACATCCCTTATAAATTTCTCAAGACCGGCGATCACCTCCGTCCAGCGCCGGACGACCGCTATCCCGGGGATACGGTCGCTGCCGGGAGCAGGAATGGGACCAGCAACATCGATATCGGGGGGCGCTATTTGCTTTCAGAAGGGGCCCTCCTGTGGTCTGTACAGCTCATCACGGGCCTGAACAGCGCCTTCTACGATCACCCGACAGGGCTTCGGTCGGGTTACGATACCTGGTACGTCACCCCCCGGATCCAAACCGGGAAGGGCTGGGGCAAGACCTATTTCTCGGCATCCCTCGGTTACCGCCACAAAAGTAACGGCTATGCGAGCGACCTCATATCGGACAACGAGTTCGGCTACAAGTGGCAACGCAGTGGGGAGAAAAAGACCTGGTTCATCTTTACGATGGGGGCAGAGATCCCGGTCACCACCGGCAACTACGACGACCGCAACAGTGTTCATACCGGCCTCTACCGGGATGAAGAGGGCTTTGTGGACCCGGGCCTGAAGATCAACCACTATTTCAACGAGCACCTGGCCCTGAACCTTTCCTCGGTAGGGGCCTTGTGGACTTGGCACGGGGGCAATTCGCTGACCTATACAGCAGGGGTGGCATATGAGTGGTGAGAGGGGCTGGGGTCATGGTCACCTCGGCCGTTGTGGGGCCAACTACGGGACCCTCATTCTCTGATACGTGATCGTGGGAGCGGTCATCAAGTTCAGCCTGAACGAGGGCATCGCCCGCTGGCAACTGACCTGGGCATGGATGTGGATCTATAACAATGAGAGACCGAACAGTTCATTGAAGCGGAACACCCCAGTGAGTTTCATATTGAAATATGGATATCGGCACATGCCCCACTCACAAAAAGCGCCGATGGCCACATTTCAACATGATGATGACAGAAAATGGGAAACTATAATTTCAAGTGTTTCAAATTAGGGGAAGCCTTCAAGTTGAATTTGCTTTTCCTGTGGAAATTGCCTTGTTATCCGATGTATCGGACAGTGGGATTCGTTTTCTCCGTGGAAATTGCTCGGCGAATCCGTGGGGTGGCTTTGGGGTGGACGTTGTGGGAAGGGACTTTCAGCCTTGCATTGTCGAGGGATCCCGACGCGTATCGAAGACGTCCGTGATGTGGACCTTTTCCTCTTGCCGGTCCACGTAATAAATGATCCGGTAGCGTTCCCGGGCGAGAATGGAGCGGTATATCATTGCATGTTGTTCGGAGAGGTCCTCCTCTGGCCTTCCCTGGTCCGGGAACGATGAAAGCTCCCTGGCCGCTTCTTCTATACTTTCCTCCACATCCTCTGCAACATGCATGGGGACCTCCTGTTGTTCCATTAAAAAGATCAATACTTCATCAAAAGCACGGTCTCCACGCTCAGTGAACTCAACCTTCATAGTGTTTACGGATAAGGTCCTTCTTGCGACGAGCGACTTCCTCGAGGGATACCGTACGGCCGGCCGCGATATCCTCTTCCGAGCTTTTCGCCCTCGAACGGAGTTTCTCCTTGAGCAGTTCCGAACGCTCCTCCTGATCTTCCCCGATATCCTTGAGACCATAGTCCAACAGGGATTCGATCGTACGGATCAGGTCCTCATCATCGATCCGGCGAATGCGCTCAATGATCGAACGTTTTTCTTGCTCGATGTTCATAGTTCTTGCTTTACAACAAAGTTAAACGAAAATTCCTCCCGTTTGTTTCGCCTTTTGTATTTGTCACACCGGTACCGCGCGAGGGGAAGCTTCCCCAAAGTCAAAAATAGAGTCTTGAACACGAACTGTAAAGGTGTCAAGGATCCCGAAAAGTGTACCAACTTTTGCTAACGTGATGAACATTCCCCTTCAAAACGACCTCATCTCTCTCTGAGGCTCCCTTCTCCTTGAGGAGTAGGGAGAGGACGAGGATGGTCGGTCTCTTTAGGGCCTTGGTGGGGGGCATGGATAAAATGCACCCTCTCCTCGAGGATAGGGGGCTAGGGAGTGAGGTCGTTTTCGCTCGGGCGATCTCCAATGGACAGGGCCCCTTCATTCCCGACCGAGAACCGAAATTGGCCCTTCAAAACCCCGAACATGGAAGCCCAAACCCCGCGACGCCGCAAATACGACACCTTCGTCATCTGGCTCTTTAATCAGAATAGAGAACACATTCTTCCCCATGACTTCGTCAATTCCATCCCTTCCTCAACCCGGAATACCTGGAAGAACGAGCTGGACTACGACACCTACTGCGGCAGCCGGTTCCGCGATATCCAGGAAAAAGGCCTGGACTATACCGAGACCTTCCTCAAGTACAAAAAACTCGAAAGGGTAGTCGTGGTGCTCATATCCATTTGGACCAAACTCTCCGATATCCTCGTGCCCGCTCTGCAGAGCACCCGAAAGGGGACCGAACGCTTCGTGGATGAGCTCCAGCGGATCATGACCCTGGTGCCCAGGCGGACCGTCCTCAAATATGCGAAGGTCTCGGCAACGTGGTTCCACGAGAGGATAACCGCCGCGAAGGTCAAGTGTGATCTCTCCCCTACCAACGACTGCTTGCGAAGGCATCCCCAACAGCTCTCCATCACCGAGGTCGAGAAGATCAAAAGGCTCTTCCGCGACCC
>CAYVSK010000139.1:0-2381 GCA_964453635.1 uncultured Weeksellaceae bacterium
TGCTCTATACGCCCGAAGATATCAACGATGGCCTGTTGCCGGTAGGAAAAGATCCCATCGAGTTTCTTGCGGATCAGCAATTTATTAGCCACCGCCCCGAGAAAGCCGAACGGGGGCACGTAACTCACGATATCCTTCATCAAGACCCCGTTGCTTATCGGCTCCAGTAAGTGTTGGTGATGCCAGAGGCGGTAAGGGCCGAGGCGCTGTTCATCGACGAAATAGGCCCCTTCCTCCAAGTGGGTGATCTCCGTGACCCATTCGGTGCTGAACCCTTTAAACGGTTGCACCTTGTAGGCGACGATCATCCCTTCGTACATCCGGTCCGGTGTGTGAGAAGAGGTGATCTCGAAGCCCATGTGATCCGGCGTGATCCGTTTCAGGTTGTTCGGGTTGGCTATAAACTCCCACACCGATTGGACAGAGGCGGGAATGGATTGCTCGTGGATGCGTTGGTAGAGGGGCATGGAAGGGTGATTTTAGGGTTAACTCCACCGGCATACTGCAGGCGCGCATGATGGTGTTCATCTTTCCCTTTTCGGGTCAGTTCATCACAAAGATATACCCATTGAGGGACGTAGCGATCAGCAGCCAGATGAAATACGGGGCGATCAGGAGGGATCGGCCTTTCAGGGCGGGCCGGTAAAAAAATAGCATAAAGCCGATCAGGGCGGTCAGGGCCCCAATGACCAAGAGGGCTCCGAGGACCTGGTGGAAATAAAAGAAGGTGGGATTCCAGGCTACGTTGAGGCCCCATTGGATCAAATACAGCCCCCCGACGCGTTTCTTCTGCTCAGAAACCGGCCATAAATAGGCCATGTAAAAGCTAAAGCAGACCATTATCGCCGTCCACGCGGCCCCGAACACCCAACCGGGCGGGGTCCACGGCGCTTTGTTCAAGCCGGTGTACCAATCCGAGGAAACGCCTTCGCCCGTGAACGATGACCCGATGGCCAGGGCTCCGAAATTGAGGACCAGGAAGAGGACCAGTCTATAAAGCATGGGGTGCCTTTTGGATCGGCGGGGTTAAAGATCGGCCCGGTCTTTTCGTAAAATTTTCGAAGCCCCGGGCTCTGGCTCGGTGGTACCGAAGGTAGGGACTTTTTCCGGCGGCTGGACCATCGGATCTTTGATTTTCGAGATCCAAGGCGCGAGGATATCGTACGAAAAAATATATATTTATCACTGTGATAACACTGTGATAAATATATATTTTTTGCTCGTTTATCGGCTGAGACCAGCCCCGTCATTTGAGGCACCATCTTAGAGAAAGGGTATTACGGCAAAAGCCAAACCCGTCTGAACATGAGGGAGAAGAAAAAGACACGGTTTTTTCTCACTCGGTGTGGATGTGGTACTTTTGGCAAGGTTCTATGCATTTTGGACCGTTCGGTACTCGTTCTTGTATCATTGAGCTATCTGTAGAATGAGCATGAATACGCACACGGGAATATCGCCCCAACACCTTTGGGGCTTATTTGGGATCGTTGTGGGGCTGTTCTTTTTTCAAAAGTGTGCGCTTTTTACCCCGGATATAATCCAGACCTATTCACTGGGTAAAGGACCGGGTTCCCCTGCACTGAAGATCCGGGACACCACTTATTACACCGGGGAGGATTCCATTGTAGAGCCGGAAAATGCCACCTTTTACGAAGTCGTCGGGGTCTATCAGGACGATCCGGATCAGGGGGTGGTCTGGAGTTATTTTGCCCCCGAGGGGAAGATCCGCTCGGAAGCCATATACACGGACCTGAAAGCCGAGGAACTCGCCAGGCGAAAGTCCTGGCATCCCAATGGGACCCTTTCCTCGAACGAGTTCTACGAGGACGGGAAAAAACACGGAAAGCAATACTTTTATCGGGAGAATGGGGATTCCCTTCGTGTGGAGAAATGGGAGGAAGGCGATTTGATCAAGGGTACTTGGTGGGATCCGGAAAACGAAAAGGTCCTATATACGGAATATGAAGAAATGCCCGAATTTCCCGGGGGCAAAAAGGCTCTTTTTGATTATTTGAGAGAACACACTGAGTATCCGCCAGAAGCTGAGAAGAACGGCGTTGAAGGAAAAGTGGTCGTTCAATTCATTTTGAAAAAGACGGGGGAAATTGAAAATGTGAAAGTCAAAAAAAGTGTATCGGAAGCTTTGGACCAAGAGGCTAAAAGAGTGATCAGAAATATGCCGAGGTGGGAACCCGGCAGACAACAAGGAGCCCCGGTGAGGGTCTCTTATAGGCTTCCGATCCTGTTTAAATTATGAGAAAAATTTCCAGAGGAACGGCGGTAAGAAGTATTGCCCCGGGATCGAAATAGGATCCTACCCCATGACATGCCCTATGGCCGATGGCCTATTGAAGGAGGAAGGGGGAGCAAGATGACAAGGA
>CAYVSK010000139.1:2391-3427 GCA_964453635.1 uncultured Weeksellaceae bacterium
TTTGACCCCTCACTGAACCCAACCTACGGACCGCCACCCTGTCCTGAACACAAGGACCCCGGTTCTTTTTCATGATCTTTTCGGCGGGATCACCCGGTAACCCGGTGAATCGTCCCCTGGCAATGAATCTTCCAAAATGGCCGGGCGACCGGAGGAAAGGCCTCCGGAGATCGCTACCGGATCACCCTTTGACCGTTTTGTTCGCTTCATATGCGGGAGTAAAGAACGGATCCGGGTTTTGGAATTGTGGGGGATTTTTGTTTAATTGGGGATGCAAAAATTGGAGGGGTGAGTAGCGGGAGGGTATCCCGGGAGGGCTCACCCATTGGCTAAAGGGAAAAGAAGCCCCGAAAAAGAGAAGGGCATACCTTTAAACCATGGACCGCTACACCGTCAAAGTGATCCCGAACGCCAAAAAGAACAACATCCAGGAAGGGGATGGGGGCCGGATGAAGATCCATGTTACCGCCCCGCCGGCGGATGGTAAGGCCAACAAAGCCGTCATCGAAGTCTTGGCGGATCACCTGGGGGTCCGGAAAAGCCGGCTCCGGATCGTGCAAGGGGAAAAGAGTAAAGAGAAAGTGGTTGCGGTGGAGGATGGAGGGTAAGGGTAGAATTGAAGGGGGGTATTCGAGGAGGGTTAAACCGTTGGCCAAGGGGAGAAGAAGCCCTGAAAAAGGGAAGGCCATAAGTCTTTTTTTATTTATCATTAACACAGGACTCGTATTGCCATGAGCGACCTCCAACAAATCATCCAGGCTCTGAAAGCCTTTCGCGATGAGCGGGATTGGGAACAATTCCACGATTCGAAGAACCTCGCTTCCGCTCTTTCCATCGAAGCCGCCGAACTGAACGAGCTCTTTCTCTGGAAGGATGTACAGGAATCCGAAGAGAGCCTCGACCGGGAACGGCTCAAGGAAGAACTGGCCGACGTCCTCGCTTTTGGCTTCCTCCTTGCTGACAAACACGATCTGGACATCCCCGCCATCATCGAGGAGAAGATCGAGAAGAATCGCCAGAAATACCCTGTTGAAAA
>CAYVSK010000140.1:0-3054 GCA_964453635.1 uncultured Weeksellaceae bacterium
CCGATGAATGGTCATGAGCACGAAATTCTCCGGCTCCAGTCCATGGTCCTCCAGAACCGTCGACCGGTCGATCTCGTCCCAGTAGGCCAACATCGTGTCGATCATGGTGTTGCCCATCATGTGGATCTGTTCCTCAAGAACCCCCTCATTCAGGAGATTCTGGCGTCCACTTTGCTCGGTGACGAAGTAGTGATCGCTCACCTGATCGGTCAAAGTCCGGTTCACCTCCTCCGGCATGGTCCGGTCGAAGCTCCGGAGGCCGCTCTCCAGGTGGGCCAGCGGCACCCCCATCCGGTCAGCGACGATGCTCCCGGCCAGCGTGGCGTTGACGTCGCCCACCACCATTAAAAGGTCGACCGGATCATTGCCGTTCATCAGTTCCTCCAGGCCCATCATTGTTTTGGCGATCTGGGTCGTTGGCGTTCCGGCCTCGACGCCGAGGAAGAAATCGGGCTTCAGGCCGAACTGGTCGAAGAAGACATCGGACATCTTGTGGTCGTAGTGCTGCCCCGTGTGGACAATGGCGACCTCGAGCTCCGGATAGCTTTCCGCGACCCGCTTGAACTGGGTGACCTTAACAAAGTTCGGGCGGGTGCCGACGACGATGAGGATGCGTTTCATGGTGGGGCGATTGATCGGGCAAAAATAATGGATCGGAGGAAGGGGTGTTGGGCTTTGGGCAATAGGCTTTGGGCAATGGGCGTTGGGGAATAAGCATTAAGGGGGGTATCGTTTTTTTGGTTATATAGACTGGAATTTACCTGATCCATGGATGGATAAAAGGGGTGGCGGGAGCAACAGAAAACAGCATCTGCCTTTACTTTGGACCTGAAATGAGGGAAGAAGCCCCCAATAAGATCAAGGATTACAAGGAATTGCAGGTCTGGCAGAAAGGCATGGGAATCGCACGAGGTATATATCAGCTAACCCGGGGCTTCCCGAAAGAAGAACTTTACGGCTTGACAAGTCAACTCAGAAGAGCGGGATTCTCCATCCCCGCCAATATTGCTGAAGGATGGGGCAGGAACAGCAAAAGGTCCTATGTTTATTTTCTAAAGATATCAAGAGGTTCTCTCCTTGAATTGGAAACGCTTCTTCTATTGGCTTTTGACCTGGGATTATTGAATTCAGAAGAAGAAAACATGAAAATGCTTTTGGATTCCATAACGATCGAGCACAAAATGCTGAATTCGTTGATCAAAAAGGTTTGACCAGCCAATTTACAAGTGCCGATCACCCAACGCCTATCGCCCAATGCCCTAAAAAAACGACCCCAAACTCACCAACCCCACCCCCATCCCCACAAGCATCCCGAACGTCTTCCACGGTCCCTCTTTTTGGTACGGGGCGAGCATGAGGACCAGGAACGGCGCGGCCTGGGCCACGTAACGGGAGGAGAATTGGTGGGTCACCTTGATGGTGGTGGCCAGGATGAGGAAGGTGGCCAGCCAGGCCATCAGGAACACCTTGTCGGTCCGGTGCTCCCAGAGGCGGATCAGGCCAGATATCCCGAACCACCCTCCCAACCCCACGGCAAGGGCGGCAAAGATCCGGGAAAAGGGGGTCAGGTAAGACGCCGGGAACAAATTTTCCATGACGGTCTTCATGGGGAGGAATTCTGTACGAAAGACCCATCCATTGAGCAATACCAGTACAAGGATGCCTCCAACAGCCCATCCCCATCCTTTCACAGATCGCGGGAGCACAAACCATCGGGGCGCTATAAGCAGGGTCACTATAGCCGTATAACCCAAGCCCAAAAATCCATGGTATAAACGCAATCCCTCCCCGGTATGAGCCATTCTCGGAGGTTGAATATCGCCCCAAACCATGAAAGCCCCCAAAGGAGGAAGGAGGGCCGGAATCATGAAGAAAAGCGATTTTTTCAATTTCTTGTGGGAATAAGAACGCAATAAAACAAACGGAGCAATGGCCAGGATCGTTACTAAATAAGGTTGCCTACCAAGTATCGACAAAGCCAAGGATATTCCCCCCAGTATCGACAATACTCTTCCCTGAGAACCGGGAGTTGAAAAACCTTTCAAAAAAAACCAGATCCCCAGGATAGCAAAGAACATGGACGGCATTTCCGTCAAAGCCATCCCACTACAAACAAAGACCATGGGAACTCCCAACAGAGAAACGGATATCGCCAAAGGAGGGCCCTCACCCCAACCCTTTAAGATCCGGTACAGAAAGATCAGAACCCCCGCCAGGAAGCCCACATTCACCAATCTTACACCGGGAGCCTCCCCCGAGGTGAGGGGAAATAACAAATAATGCACAAGCGCATAAAGCGGCCCTGCCGGGCCGTAGTATTTGGTCATGAATTCCCCGGAAATCCCGTAAGCATCGAGCAAGGCCACGTTTTTAAGGTACCAGGCTTCATCCCAAAATACCGGATGACCTCTCAGGAAGGTCATTAATAATAAAACCAGAAACCCCGCGGTTCCAAGGATAATATTGGTCCTCTCCCAAGGGACGCCCTCTATCCCGGTTATTTCCTCCCATTTTCTCACTTTCCTGCTTTATCACCTTCTTCATCCCTCACCTTTTCATAGATCTTCCCGGTTCGAACGGGGTCCCTTTTGGAAAGGATATTCAGCAGCAAGATCCCGAGCACGAACATCCCCAGGGTAAGGACGGCGGTATTGAAAAGATTGGATATCATGGTACTGGCCCAGCCCAGGATCGCCTCATGGGAAATGAACTTTTTGTACAGCACAATACCAGCCACTACGGCTATAGCAAGGATGATCAAAACGAACAACCGCAAAAAGACCATTAAAAGGTCCTCGGCGTACTCCACGAAGGACCGGAACGCGTGGTGAACGAGCCGGCTCAGGTTCATTTTGGACGCCCCATCGATCCGCTCCCGGCGATCGAACACCACCTCCGCCCTCGGCACGTTCAAGCGGGACAGGTAAGCCGCGAAATGGACAAAAGAGGTGTTCACGGCGGATTCCAGGACCCGGCGGTCGAAGAGGCAGTAATTCCCGAAATTCATCCGGCGGTTGGTTACCACACGGAACAGAATCTTGTAGATCCCGTAAA
>CAYVSK010000140.1:3071-3298 GCA_964453635.1 uncultured Weeksellaceae bacterium
GACACTGGCGCCCTCTTTTTCCAGCATGGCCGGGATGGCCTCAGGGTCATCCTCCCCGTCGGCATCCATGACCACGAATTTCGTCGCATCCAATTCCCTCGCGTACAACAACCCCTGGTAAATGGCCCCTTGGTGGCCCACGTTGTACTTCAAGCCAAGCAAATGAAGGGCCACATTGGAAGGAGAGATCTCGATCCCTTTCAACTTTTCGAGATAATCATCTGCCG
>CAYVSK010000141.1:0-3191 GCA_964453635.1 uncultured Weeksellaceae bacterium
AGGTAATGTCCTGGGTCTGGAGCCCGAGGGTGAGTGGTTCGGGTTCCTCGATGGTTTTGGTAAATGTGCTCTCACAGTCATTGGAATCGCGGATCACGATATCGTATTGATCCGCGCACAAGTTGGTGAAGCTCGAGCTGTCCACATAGAAGTTGTTCCCCCCGTCGATGCTGTACTCGATGGGCGGGGTTCCCCCGTTCACGGAAATGTTGATCGAACCGTCGCATTCGCCGTTGCAGCTAATATGCTGAAAGGTGGTATCGATATCGAAACCAGAGGGTGCATCGATGGTCACACTGACCGAATCCTGGCATCCATTGTCATCGGTCACCACACACTTGTAAGTGCCGGCAGCGAGGTTGTCGGCCTTTGCACCCGTCTGGCCATTATCCCAGCTATAATCATAGGGCTTGGCCCCGCCTGATGCAATGACCTCAGCCCATCCATCGCTGACCCCGCAGGAGGCATTGACGACCGTATCAACGCTCAGATCCAGGTTTGATATCTCATCGATCGAAAAGCTCGTGTCGATCCGGCAACCGTAGGAATCCTTGACCGTAACATCGTGATTCCCGGCACATACGTCATTGGCCACGGAGTCGCTCGGTCCGGCGATACCACCCCCCCAGGTATAATCGTAGGGGGGATTCCCATCGGCGACAACGCTCGCCCTTCCAAAGCAATCCTGACCACAGGAATCCGGTTCCGTGCTGATGTCTACTTCCAGGGTGCCTACTTCAACGGTCATACGGGCTGTATCGTACAGGCAGGTCAGGGTGTCGCTCACGACCAGGGTCACCTCGTAAGTCCCGGTATCCTTGTAAAGATGATCCGTGGAATCCTTGTTCGGTCCTTCTATATTGGTCCCGTCGCCAAAGAACCACTCAAAATGATTCCCCTTGCTCGAATCGGCATTGAAGGTCAATGTGTCACCGAGGCAAACAAAAGAGGTCGAGTCCAGGAGGTTGAGGTTCGCGTTCACCTCACCGAGGTCGAATTTGATCGCGGCGTAGTTGCAATTAGTGCTCTCATTGTCCTCAGAATAGGCTCCATTCGTGGTCGGAAAGTCCGAATTACCCCCACAACCGCCACAAACGGCTTGATAAACGACACCGCTGTTGTCGAAGCGACTGGTCCCCCCATCCACGTGTTCAGCACTCTGGCCCCCGCCGAAAAAGGTGGCATAGATGAGGGAAGAAGCATCATCCCCGAGCATCATGAGGTAAAAATCGCTCCCGTCGGTGTTGGACTGGAAAGCATCGTTTGTAACGGGAAGGCCATTGGTCGTGCTGCTGCCGACATTGTTGGTGGATCCGCCCCATCCGGAGATGTAGATGTTGTTGCAGTCGGTCACCATAAAAGCTGAGGGTGATATATCGATATCTCCGCTCCCGGTACCGAAAACGGTGGACATCATGTTGGTACTGAGGTCGGGGGATAGTTTCTGGATGAACTGGCCACTGTTGGGGTCGCTGTAGCCTCCGCCATTTTTAACAGGATAGGTGCCGGTACTTTGTCCGTACAAGAAGACATTGCCCGTGGTATCGTGGTCCAGGAGGTAGCTTTGGTCGTAATTTCCGGTCGCGGCATAGGTGCCGTTGATGAAGTTCGATCCGTCCGCGGCCAGCTGGACCACATAACCATCCACACCCCCTTGCGGGCTGGATTTCCAACCGTTCATTGCAGGCAAATTGGAGCCATCGGTACCCCCTGTAATGTAAAAGTCACCGCTTTGAAATTGCTTGATCCCGTAGCCGGCATCGTCCGAGCCACCTCCCAGGTAGGTGCACCAATTCAGGTTCCCCAGATCAGCAGTCATTTCCAGGACAATGGCGTCCTGGCCACCTTGGATATTGGTCTGGGCAGCCCCTCCTGTAGCCAAGTTATCGGAATAGGTAGAGCTCGTTACGACCACATTTCCACCATAAAGGTTCACTTCGCCTCTGAAAATATCCCCGTAATTGTGGTTCAGGTTGTTGGCATCGTTGACACCGTCGTTCTCCGGTCCCCCGAAAAACGTGGAATTAAGGAGGGCCGTTCCGTCGTCGGATAGTTGGGAGATGACCAGGTCGGTCCCGTCATCAAAGGTGACCGTGCCATTAAAATCCGTACCCGCACCTCCTTCAAAGTTTTGTTGATACGCATTGCCCGTGGTGGGATAATCCGATGATCCCGTGGATCCGATCACGTACAATTCACCCTGATCATTGGTGATCATACTGGATGGCACTTCGTTCTTGGAACCGCCGAGATAAGTTGCATAGAGGAGTTGGGGCCCTGTGCTATGATCCCTCCTTCTCCACCGGCGAAATCTTCCTGATAAGCCCCGTTCGTTGTGGGAAAGCCGGTGGCAAACACGGTTCCCCCGCCGTAAAAATTCCCTGCATCATCGTAAGTGGCGGTATTGCCCCAATTGTCAGCCGTGGAGCCGGAATAACTCGCGAAGACGACCTCCGGGTCGATAACGAGGGGTTGATCCTTGTTGTACCCTTCTGGAAAGGCAAAGGAGACCGTATCCCCCTTCAACTCGAAACGGCAGGGGATCTCTTGTCTTTTGCCGTTCACTGTCTGATAAGCGATGGGGTTTTCCTCGATGATCGGTCTCAGGGAGGTCCCGATCCTTAATCGACCGTTCTCCACCTTGAGAGAGGATGCCCCCTTGATCAGCATTTGAACGGCATCGGGATCCGTTCCGGCTTCCAGGTGGAACTCGTACTTCAATCCCCGCTTGGTTCCCTGCAGGCGCATGTCGATGCCATCGTAAAACTTCTCGAAATGAAGTTCTTCGTACTTGCGGAGGCCCGTTGCCCAATTCTTAGGGTCGTTGCTCAGGTAATAATTGACCGGATAGGAGGAGGGACCTTTTTCCCGAACACTTGCGGGTCCAGTGGACCCCGGAAAGCGGACCTTGATGCTGTGAAAATTGATCCGGGTGTGGGGCGACGAACTTTTCTTGCCATGTCCATGCCTATAATCGTTGAGAAGGTATGTGAACCCTTTTTGGTCCCGAAAGAATTTGCCCCCGGGAATATCAGCCTTGTATTCCACCCGGCGGTCCCATTGGCCTTCATTGGGGATGAAGGCATGGCTCGGGTCCCCATCCTTGTTACCGAAAATTTGCCCGGTCCCCAGGGGTCCCAGAAGAAGAATAAAAAGGCTTCGGATCGCGTAATTCATGCTTTATCGCTTTT
>CAYVSK010000142.1:0-261 GCA_964453635.1 uncultured Weeksellaceae bacterium
ATGGGGTTTTCGAGGGGGTCTTTGAGCCACCGGAATTGGAGAAGCTCGAAAGGCGGGCTGTGCGGGATAGCGATCACCGGATCGCGGTCTCTGAAAAACTGGTCGAGCACTGGCGGGAACGTTTCGGATACGACGGGGCCGAACACACCATGATCCCTTCTACCTTACAGGCGAAGATTCAAAAGCCTGATCGCAAGGATATCGAGGCCGCTCGCCAGGCGCTTCGGAACGAAATGGACTGGGGAACGGATGACCGGGTCC
>CAYVSK010000142.1:271-3179 GCA_964453635.1 uncultured Weeksellaceae bacterium
GGCTGCCTGGCAGTCCTTGGAGGGGCTTTTGAACTGGCTCAGGGGAGTGTTCGAGCAGGCCCCTGATGCCTGCGTGCTTTTCCTGAGCCCGGAAAAGGAAAGCTTGCAGGGCTTGATGAAGGAATATCCCGGGCGGGTGGGCCATCGATACGCGACCCCCGAAAGTGTTCATCGATACCTATTGGGTTCTGACGTGGGACTTTTGCTTCGGGAGGATTCCGTGACCAACCGGGTGGCCTCGCCGGTCAAATTCGCGGAGTACCTGGCTGCAGGCCTGAAGGTGGTGATATCTGAGCAGCTCGGTGACTGTTCGAGCTTCGTGAAAGCGCATGATTGTGGCGTGATCCGCGCTTTCGAAGGGCCTTATACCCTCCCGGAGGACATGCGCATGGAAGAAAAAGAACGGATCATCGAGCTGGCTTTTCAGACCTTTTCGAAAAGCGGACAAAGGGTGCGGGACCAATACCGGAAGCTCTTGGCGGTCGGGGCGGTTTGAAGGCCCCGCACCATTCGCTCGGATCGCTTTTATTCGTGCTGCAGGAACGAACCATGCACCCCATTCTTCATTCCATAAAAAAAGACCCCAGACGGGCGCTCAAACGTACGGGGGAATGGGTTTTCGATCGGGCGGTCCGGGCAGGCCTGAAAAAGGGAACTTCGGATTATCAGCGCTTCGTGATCCTGGGTTGGTACCGGACCGGCTCCAACTTCCTGGTGAGTGCCCTCAACTCCCATCCCGAGGCCGTGGCTTTCTCTGAGCTCTTCTTCGGACAGCGCATTTTCTGGGCCAACGCGGTGTACGGGAAGGCGGAGGATGATCCGGCGTTGACCGGGAAAAGGGATGAGACGCCGGTCCGTTTCCTCGAGGAGGACGTTTTTCGCCCGTATCCGAAGGGGGTCCGGGCCGTGGGTTTCAAACTCTTCTACACCCAGATCGAGAATGAGCAGTTCCAGGGCTTTTACGATCATATATTGGGGGCGGAGGAGTTCAAGTTCATCCACCTTAAGCGGCGCAATTTTCTGGATTGCTTGATATCCGGGGCTTTGTCCAGGCAATGGGGCAAGGTCGCCGTTAAGGAGCCTGAGTGGAAGGAGGGAGTGCCCAAGGTCAATATTTCGGTGGACCGCTGCGAAAAGCTTTTCCGTAACCTCGAGGGCTACTTCGAGAAGTACGGCGCATTGCTGCCGGCGGACCGAACCCTGGAGGTCTTCTACGAGGACATCGCCCGCCCCGATAGCCCGCAAATGGATGCCATTCGTGACTTCCTCGGCCTTTCAGTCCGCGACCTTTCGCCCCGTGTCGTGAAACAAAACCGCTTCGCCCGCCACGAGGTCCTCGAGAATTTCGAGGAGTTGAAGGCCCATTTTCAGGGTACGCGTTGGGCTTGGTTCTTTGAGGATGGGTCGGAAGACTGACCCGCCTACCAGTCCATCCGCCTACCTACTCCGACCACCCCCTCCGTGTAATAAACCCACGAATTTTCCGACCTTGCACCCTGAAAATCCGGCCGAATGCGCATAGCCTTTTTGACCAATGGCATTCATCCTTGGGTGATCGGGGGGATGCAGAAGCATTCTTATTTTTTGGTCAAATACCTGGCCCGTCAGGGCGTGGATCTTGTGCTCTGGCATCCGGCATTGGATGATGGCCGGGAACCAGAGGGGATCCCCGGCTTCACGGATGCCGAGATGGAAAGGGTCGATCTTCGCTGGGTCCCATGGCCCCGGGAGGGGATCCTGCCCGGTCATTACGTGCGGGCCTCTTACGAGTTCTCGGAGCGTATATGGAACGAACTTGCCTTGGAGAGCAATGCCTTCGATCTCATCTATGCCAAGGGCTTCACCGCTTGGTGCTCCCTGCTTGAAAAGCAAAAAGGGGCGGACCTGCCCCCGATCGCCGTGAAACTCCATGGCTACGAGATGTTCCAGCCGGCCTTTTCCCTGAAGGAATGGATCGGTCACCGGATCCTCAGAAGGGCGGCTCGGGAGAACACCCTTTTGGCGGACCATGTGTTCTCCTATGGAGGCCGGATCACGGAGCTCATCAAAAACTTGAGGGTCCCGGAAGAACGCATTCTGGAACTGCCCGCCGCCATTCCCGAAGAGGCACTCGTTTCTGAAGTCCCGAAAAGGGAAGAGGATGAACCTGTGCGTTTCGTCTTTTTGGGTCGCTACGAACGGCGGAAAGGCATCGAGGACCTTATGGCGCTCTTGAAAGAACTGGTCCGGGAACGGAAGACCTTCGAATTTCACTTCATCGGCCCCATCCCAAAGAAAAAACGGATCCTTCCCCCACAGACCTCGGACCACGGACCACGGACCACGGAAGAACGGAACAAGGGACCGCGGATCGTTTATCATGGAGAACTGAATGACCAGGAGGAGATCCGCATGCGTCTGCAGGAGATGGATGTGATGGTGGTCCCGAGTCATGCGGAAGGAATGCCCAATGCGATCCTCGAAGGGATGGCTTCGGGCAATACCGTGATCTCCAGTGACGTGGGAGCAGTGAGGGACATGGTGAAAAAGGGAGTGGGGTGGACCATCGCCCCTGGGGAAAGAAAAGCCTTGAAAGATCGCATGAAAGAGGTCATGGATATGCCTCGTGATGAACTCCGAAAATGCCGGGAGAAAGCCCTCGACCATGTCCGTAAGCACTTCGTTTGGGAAACGGTGGGAGAAAAGACGCTCGAAAAGATCAAAAAAGCGATCGCTTAATATGTTGTTATTTGCTGATCGGTGAATGGTAGAAGAGCTTTCGCGGGGTTTTTCGATCTTTCCTGATCTTTTCTGTCTTTTCTCCTTGATGAAAAAGGACAGATGAAAGGTCGCTTTGAGCTTTTTCGAGCAAGAAAAAGTACATACCCATGGAGTCGTCTTTAAACATGAGCAAATAACCCTTCGCCTT
>CAYVSK010000143.1:0-3106 GCA_964453635.1 uncultured Weeksellaceae bacterium
GGAATGGGGAGCCGTGCACCTCAATACCGATGGAACGCGCCGGCAAATGGGTCTGATGGGGCAATATGACCGGGCTACCAAAGAGCGGGTTTATGAGGGGCTCAAGGAACGCATGCTCGAAGCTCTGGCAAACGGTAAGGATGTGGTCGTGGATGGGACCTTTTCCAGAAAAGCTGTTCGGGAGGACTTTTTCCGGGCTGCTGAAGAACGGGACGAAGCGCTCAGGATCCTTTATATGACCGCCCGGGAGGATGTGATAAAGGAGCGGGTCAGCCGGGAACGCTCCGATAGTGAGGCCCAGTGGGAGGCCTACGTGACCGTTCGGGATGCCTACGAGCCTTTTGACCGGCCCTATATAACGATCGATTCATCGGATGGGGATGTGGAAAAAATGATCGAAAAGGCGCGGACGCAACTCCTATCATAAGGAAAAACTCATTGAACCTGCCTGGTAACGGGTGAGTCGGGGCTTGTTCCCGCGATCAGAAAAAGGACCATGGAAGCCGATCGGATAGAAGACCTGAGAAAATTACTGAAAAGCAGCCATGGACCAACGGAAAGGGTGGAGACCCATGCCTCCTGGTTGCTGTTGACCCCGACCTACGTCTATAAACTGAAAAAAGCGGTCCATTATTCCTTTCTGGACTTTTCCACTCGGGAGAAAAGGGCCTACTATTGCTATCGGGAACTTGAATTGAACCGACGCCTCTGTCCGGAAATGTATCTCGGGGTCGTCCGGGTGATCGAGGGGCCGGATGGTCTAAGGATCCGGGATGAAGACCCGAGTGATCCGCAAGAAGAGCTCCTGGATCATGCCGTGAAAATGGTCCGCCACGATCTGTCGTATCAGATGAGCGCCATGTTGAAGAAAGGGAAGGTCCATGTGGGGCATATTCACAAGATCGCTCGGCAGGTGACCGATTTTCACGGGCAGGTAGAGGTCATCCGCGGGCCGGTGGATGTGGAAAAACAGCGGCAGCGATTCAATGACATCCTCGAGGAACGAAATGTTGTGGAGCAGGAACTCGGAAAGGCCGTGGCTGAACAGTGGGACCGGGCGGTCGAGGTCTCGGATGCTTTTCTGGACCGCCATTATGAGCGGATCGCAGAAAGAGGAGAACGGGGGATGATCCGGGATGGACACGGGGACCTCCATTCGGGTAATATATTTCTGCTCGACGAACCGGTGATCTTCGATTGCATCGAGTTCAACGATGAGATGCGCCAGATCGATGTACTGGACGAGATCGCCTTCTTTTGCATGGACCTCGAGGCTTATGGACGATATCCGTTAGCGCGGGCTTTCACCGATCGTTACCAATACTTGTACCCCGTCTTTGATGGGGAATTCGAAGAGAAGCTCTTTCTGTATTATAAACTCTTCCGGGCCAATATCCGCGCCAAGGTCGGAATGATCCGGCTGGAGGGCATGGAAGGGGATAATGAACGGAAGCGTCAAATGGAGAAGGTCGGTGGCTACATTAACCTCATGGATGCCTATATGAACGGGGTCAAGACTTGAACTTTACTTGTCGTAGTATTTCAAGGCCTTCGGCATGTAATCCTTGAGGTCTTGCACCCGTGTATCGTGATTGGGATGGGTACTGAGAAATTCCGGGGGTTCCTTGCCACCCGCTTTGTCCATCCGTTTCCAGAAATCCACGGCCTCTCGGGGATCGTAACCGGCTTTGGCCATAAAGACGAGCCCCATTTTGTCCGCTTCGGATTCGTGCTTGCGGGAAAACTTCAGAGCGCCAAGTTGAGAAGCGATCCCGTAAGATTGTAGAAGGATCTTGCGGGTGAGGTCGGGTTGGTTCCGGGTGGCCACGCCCAGTGAAGCAGCGCCGACTTTGAGAGCCATTTGGTCACTCATCCGTTCGTTGGCATGCCGGGCAATGGCATGGGATATCTCGTGACCCATTACGACGGCCACACCTTTCGGACCCTGAGCGACATCGAGAATGCCCGTGTAGAAAACGACCTTGCCGCCCGACATGGCCCAGGCATTCACCATGGAGTCCCGCACCACATTGAATTCCCAGTCAAATCCCTTCAACCGCTTTTTCTGGCCATTCTCCTTGAGATACTGCGTGGCGCTCTCGGCGATCCTGTTCCCGATGCGCCTGACCATTTGTACCTTTTTGTGTTCGTCGGGGAGAACTTTCTGTTGGTTCGAGTCCAGGAACTGCTTATAAGCGTCCAGGCTCATGGACATCATGCGGTCGGTCGAGAGCAGATTGAGTTGTTTCCTTCCGGTAACAGGAACCTTGGCACACCCAAAAACGAAAAGGGCCAGCAAAAAGGTCAGGGTCCCGGTTCTCATCGCTTTTCTGAACATCCCGGCAAATTTATGGAATAGAGGTGAAACTTTTTTCTTACCTTTACGTATTGACTTGATGTAAAAGCTCCAAATTCCGGACCAAAAAATCAGCTGCCTATAGCACACACTTACCCTTAGCTCAAGTCTCGAATCCCCAAAATCGACGAACTATGGATATGCTATGGGTAAGTGACCAGGAATTGGTCCGGCAGTACCTCCAGGGCAAGGAATCCGCATTCGAGGTTCTGCTCGAACGCCACAAAGACAAGGTCTTCACCCACATTCACATGATGGTGAAGAACGAGAAATTGGCGGAAGACATCTTTCAGGACACCTTCATCAAGGCCGTTGACACCCTGAAATCCGGTAAATACGCGGAGGAAGGCAAATTCCTTCCCTGGCTGATGAAGATCGCGCACAACCTCGTGATCGACCATTACCGGAAGAACAAGAAGATGCATATGGTCCATAGCACGGAGGACCACGATATCTTCGAATTCATTAAGGGCGATCAGAGGTCGGCTGAGGATGTAATGAACGATCGCTATGTTCAGCAACACCTTCGGGCCTACATCGACGAGCTGCCCTACGAGCAACGGGAGGTCGTTATCATGCGGATGAAGTTGAAAATGAGCTTCAAGGAGATCGCGGAACGGACCAACGTGAGTATCAACACCTCCCTGGGCCGGATGCGTTATGCTCAACTCAACCTCAAAAAAATGATCGAGGAGCGTGCATTGGAAGTGCCCTATACCGATACGCCCGGTCTTAGTGATCAATAAGGCC
>CAYVSK010000144.1:0-2970 GCA_964453635.1 uncultured Weeksellaceae bacterium
CCGATCGAGCGTATATCTTATATTTAACCTAATGAAAAAGCTGTTTGTAGTAGCGGGATGCAATGGTGCAGGGAAAACTACCGCATCCTATACCATTTTGCCTGAGACCCTTGATTGTAAGGAATTCGTGAATGCTGACGAGATCGCAAGAGGATTGTCCCCTTTTCAACCTGAAAAAACCGGGATCGAAGCAGGTAGGTTGATGTTAAAACGGATCAAAACACTGATCGGAGCGGGCGAGGAATTCGCCTTTGAAACCACCCTGGCCACAAAGACGCACGCAAATTTGATCAAAAAGGCCAGGGAAAAAGGATATCGGGTCACTTGCCTCTTTTTTTGGCTCCGGTCTCCCGAATTGGCCATTTCAAGGGTTCAGCATAGAGTGGAGGAAGGAGGGCACAACATCCCGACTGAAGTTGTTAAAAGAAGGTACACCAATGGATTGAAGCATTTTTTCTCATTGTATCTTCCTATCTTTGACAACTGGTTGTTCGTTAATAACTCAGGGGAAGATTATGAGATCATAGCTGAAGGATCAATAGAGAGCACCAAAATATACAATAAGGAACTTTGGGGTTGGATAAAAACACATTATAATGAAAACGGAAGAAGCATATAGAAAAGAAAGAGACGAGATCGTAAAGGGCTTAGAAGAGACTTATCGAAGACTTGTTCAACACAAAAGGGAAAAGAATAGGCCCCTGGTAGTGATCAGGGATGGCAAGATCACAGAAGTCGACCCGAATGAAATTTCTCCTACCACATCCTATAAGCGTAATGCTGAATGATCTTTCCATAGGTCATAGGCCATCGGTCATAAGTCATAAGTCATAGGTCATCGCCGGTGCTCAGGCCTTCTCTCTGGTAGTTGGTATTGGGTATTGGGTTCTTTCCCCGCCATCCCTCCATCCCCTTGTCACCCGCTCTCCTTGTCACCCTGTCACCCTACCGCCGCCCCGAGCGATCTTCCGGTCCAGCGCAGTTCAGTGCCGCAACCCTTGCGATCTGCGATCTGGGATTTGTGATCTGAGATCTGAGAATCTCTATCCCTCATCCCCAATGCCTTTTCCTGCGATCTAAAACCCCCTCCCCCCATTTCTTTTACGGCTCTTTTCGTATCAAAACGTATCATTTTTCCGGATGTTTTACGTATATTTGCGGATCAATACGGATTAACCTCCATGAACGATAAGGTCCATACCCTCCATTTAACCACTGATCTGAGCCTGATGAACAAGATCAGCACGTTGGACCGTTTCGATGTGAAATGGAGCACTTTTGAAAAGCGGGAAGGCCGGCAGGTGCTCAAAGAACTTCGTTCTGTGGCCACAGTGGAAAGTACCGGTGCCTCCACCCGGATCGAAGGAGCCCGGATGCCCGATCAAGAAGTAGAACGTTTTATTGAGGAACTCGACACCGAAAAACTTCAAGAAAGGGATGAGCAGGAGGTTTTGGGGTATTATGAGACATTGGAGACCATTCTGGATTCCTACCCCGATATCGAGATCTCACAAGCGGATATCAGAAATCTCCATGATATCCTTTTAAAACACAGTGACAGAGATCATTGGCACAAAGGCGCGTACAAACAAGTTTCAAATACCGTAGAGGCTACTTCCCAAGGGGGGCACAGATCAACCCTTTTCCGAACATCAGATCCGGGGATCGAAACAAGGGAGGCCATGGAGAATTTGATCGCCTGGTATCACCGCGACCACGAGACCCCTTCGATCCTTAAGACCGCGGTTTTCGTCTATGACTTTCTCAGCATTCACCCCTTTCAGGACGGGAACGGCCGCTTGAGTAGATTGCTTACCACCCTGCTTTTGATGAAACAGGGATACACCTGGATCCAGTACGTAAGCTTCGAACATGAGATCGAGAACCGAAAAAGGGAGTATTACCAAGTATTGAAAACATGCCAGCGGCACCGCCCCGGGGAAAACATCGATCCCTGGGTCGGATTCTTCCTGAGTTGTCTCGAAAACCTTCAGGCAAAGCTGGAACAAAAAGTGGAACGGCAGAAAAGGGAGGTTAACCTGACTCCCCGTGAAAAAGCCATATATCACTTTATAGACCATCACCCGGGTGTTCAGGCGGGGGTGATAGCCGATAAGCTTGGATTTGCCCTTCCCACGGTCAAACGTACATTGTCCGAAATGGTAAAAGCAAGGATCCTAGCAAGACATGGACGGGGTAAAGGAACCCATTATACCACCGAACCTATGGACACCCTCCAATATGATCTCATGATGAAGTTCTCAAAGGACCGGATGAGCCACCGATTCACCCTGGACCACAGGAGGGATGCCATCCATATCAAAAAGATCATCCTCGTGCCTTTATTTCCCTGGCAGGTTCCGGATGATTGGGGAAAAGAGCTCTTACACAACGGGTTGGAGATCCATATTTCCATTCATTCAAAGGACGGGAAGCAATGGACCATCCCTTACCTGATCGAATCCTTCAATTCTCCAAGATTGTATAAGCCGGTATTCACTTTCAAACACCCTATCCGAATTCCAGAGGATGTTGCGAAAGCCGATATGAGGGACCGTGCTTATCCGCTGTCAACAGAGATCGCATTACATAGCAAGAAAGAGACTCCTTCTTTTGAGGTGAGTTTGGTGTACGATTGGGTGGCTTAAGATCGGCATAGGCCATCGGCCATCGCCGGGGCTCGGGCCTTCTCTCTGGTAGTTGGTATTGGGTACTGGGTATTGGGTATTGACCCCCCCCTAATCCCCGATCCCTTTTCCTGAGATCTGAGATTCCTTATCCCTTGTGAACCAGTCACCCTCCCGACCGCTGGCGCCGGTAAGGAGAATGTGCATGGGGATAGGTATCGGGAGGGCTCGGGGTCCCGTTCAGCGTTTCCGGCTCAATGGGGGGCGTTTCCAGCGACCTCGGGTTCTTGCTCTATACGCCCGAAGATATCAACGATGGCCTGTTGCCGGTAGGAAAAGATCC
>CAYVSK010000145.1:0-1150 GCA_964453635.1 uncultured Weeksellaceae bacterium
CGGCAGCGTGGAAGCTGCTGAAAAGGACCTCGGCTACAAATGGACCGTCGGCCTGGAAGAGGGCATGCAACGCCTCATCGATTGGCGAAGATCCCACAAAGCTGCCCTCTCCGCCAGAAGAGAAAAAATCCAATCTTGATCTTAATCATAATTCTTAATCATAATCTTAACTTTTAATCCTGACTCTTAACCTCAAACAAATGTTAAACCACGAAAAACTAAACGTCTACCAAAAAACCCTCACCTTTATCCGCTGGTCCACCACCATCCTCTCCAAACTCTCCAAGCAAAATGCGGCTTCCCGCCAACTCGACAGAGCTTCTACCTCCATATTATTGAATATCGCCGAGGGGAATGGAAAATATACGTCAAAGGACCGTTGCAAATTTTTTGATATTGCGCGAGGTTCTGCTTTGGAATGTAGTGCTTGTCTCGATGCTTTTGTTGCAAGGGGGGAGTTGGAGGAAGAAGAGGTTTTGGAAGGAAAGGGGATGCTCGAAGAGGTCGTGAATATGCTTGTAGGGTTGGTTAAGAGTAATTCGGAGAGGGTTTTTGAGGGGGAGGTGGGGTATGGAGATTAAGATTAAGAGTTAAGATTAAGATTATGAGGGAGAAACAAAGAAATATACCCATTGCTAAGCCTGTTACGGGGGAGGAAGAATGGAAGGCCCTGAAAGAGCCTCTCGAAAAAGGTTGGCTAACGAGTGGGCCGAAGGTGAAGGAATTCGAAGAAAAATTTGCTGAAAGGCATCAAGTTGAGCATGCCATCGCTTGTACGAGTGCTACTGCCGCACTCCATCTTGCCCTGAAAGCGCTGGGGGTTGGGGAAGGGGATGAAGTGATCGTTCCGGCGTTCACCTGGGTATCTACGGCCAATGCGGTGCTTTATTGCGGGGCGAGGCCGGTGTTTGTGGATATTTCATTGGACACCTTTAATATCGATCCCGATGAAGTGGAGGAAAACATTACCGACCGGACCCGGGCGGTGATCCCGGTGCATTTGTTCGGGCTTTGTGCGGATATGGAGCGCATTCAGGCAGCCGCCCGGGGGATCCCCCTTGTTGAAGATGCGGCATGTGCTGCAGGGGCTTCGTTTCAGGGGATACCGGCAGGGGGGCTGGGTACATTAGGGTGTTTCTCTTTTCACCCC
>CAYVSK010000145.1:1160-2388 GCA_964453635.1 uncultured Weeksellaceae bacterium
TCTTATAGGGGAACTCCTGCTGGTGGGTTGGGAGATCTGGGGTGCTTCTCTTTTCACCCGAGAAAGTCCATTACAACCGGGGAAGGGGGGATGGTTACGACCAATGATGCTTCGCTGGCGGATAAGGTGGAACAATTGCGAAATCACGGGGCCTCTGTTTCCGAAGAACAGCGCCACCAAGGCCCTAAGCCCTATTTGATGCCGGAATTCGAAATGATGGGATTTAACTACCGAATGACGGATATGCAGGGCGCGATCGGGAGCGTTCAACTGGAAAAGCTGGATCGCTTCATCGAAGAGCGGGACGAAATGGCCGAGCAATACAAGCAAAGGCTTAAGGATCTGGAATGGTTGGTCCTTCCGGATCAACCCGAAGGCTACCGGCACGGTTGGCAGTCCTTCGTAACCCTCGTGGACCCGGAAAAGGCCCCGTACTCCCGGAATGCGATCATGGAAAAGTTGCAGGAAAAAGGGGTCAGCACCCGGCCGGGGACCCATAGTGTCCCGACGTTGGCATTCTACAAAGAGGCGTTCAACGAAATCCCTGAAAACTATCCCAACGCGTTAAAGGCCCATGAACAAAGCATGGCCTTGCCTTTGCACAATGGGATGGGGGTGGAGGATGTAGAGTATGTTATCGAGGCAGTATTGAGTATTAAGTAGTGAGTATTGAGTAATGAGATGGAGCGGATGTTGGATTCTAATTAGGCCTATGACACACTTTATAAAACAGGACTTATTGAACAGCACTTCCAAAAATGAAATATTATATCCCTATCTTCTGTCTCTTGGAATTCCCTATGGAACACCGAAAGTACTGAGTACTCACTACTCACTACTCAATACTCACTACTAATATGTGCGGCATCGTAGGCATATTCAACCTTAACGGCAAGCCCGTAGCAGATGGCACCATTCGGAAGATGGCGGATGCGGTAGCCCATCGGGGGCCGGATGGGGAGGGGTATTATGTGCGGGAGAACATCGGGTTGGGGCACAAGCGGCTGGCCATTCTCGATCCGGATGACCGGGCTGCTCAGCCTATGATCTCTCACAACAAGGAGTGGATCGTCTCCTACAACGGCTGCATTTACAATTACCAGGAACTCCGGGCCGACCTTCAGGCCCAGGGCCACGTTTTCCATACGTCCAGCGATACCGAGGTGATCGTCGAAGGGTTATCGGCCTACGGAACGCCTTTTTTGCAGTCTTTGAACGGGATGTTCGC
>CAYVSK010000145.1:2398-2731 GCA_964453635.1 uncultured Weeksellaceae bacterium
TGCCCTGGCGGCCTGGAACAAGGAAGAAGAAGCGTTGTACCTGAGCCGGGACCGCTTCGGCATCAAGCCCCTCTACTATTGGTTCGCGGGGGATAAATTGGTGTTCGGGTCGGAGATCAAGGCGATCCGGGCCCATCCTGAATTCACCACCGAGTTGGATGTGCACGCCCTGAACGAGTACTTCACGTTCCAGAATTTGTTCACCTTTCGGACCTTTTTCAAAGGGGTTACGCTATTACCGCCGGCGAACACGGTTCGGGTGGATGTCAATTCCACCGGTGTGAAGCACCATTCCTGGTGGGATTACGACTTTTCCGATCCGGAGGAGGACAT
>CAYVSK010000146.1:0-2706 GCA_964453635.1 uncultured Weeksellaceae bacterium
TGGATAAATCTAAGGATGGCCTTTGAACATTTTTGTCTCCCGGACCACAAAAAGGCAAAAAAGGCAAAGGATCCGGGCCGTGATAAGCTGTCAGAAAAGGATCCCCGAACTATTCGGGACCCCCCGGAGAAAAAGAGCGGTCGGGATCCTCCACAATGCCCAGGTCCATGGCATAACGGACGAGTTCTACGGGGGAGTGCACATCGAGTTTGCGGTAGATGTTCTTGCGATGCGTGTTCACCGTATGCGTACTGAGGCAAAGAAGTTCATCCGCGATCCGTTCACGATGCCAATGAACTCGCGCAACAAGGCACTGAGCTGAACAAAATGCGCATGGTCCTCTTCCAGGATATCCACCCCGGTCTTTTCCTGGCTCTCCTCGAACAAGTGTTGATTGTGCTCACCCGCTTCCTTCAGGCGTTCGGCAAGGGTTGGGAACACGGTCTTCTCTTCCCGCTCGTTGTGGTCCAGGACAGCTTGATCCACGATATCGAGGAAGCGGTAAAACGCCTGATCATCCGCTTGGCTCATCTTCCAACCCTGTTCCTTGTATCTTTCCAGAAGCTCCTTGAAATCGCTGATCGCCTCCAACACGTCCCGATGTTCGTCCATCAGCAACTGCAGAACTTTCGGCATCTTCTCGTAAGGGACAGGCTCGAGGTTGTCGGGGGGATGAAAGGCATCCGGGGGGTCCATCGGGGACATTTCCTCTCCCTCTTCCCCTTTTTCCGGCTGCTTTTGTAAAGGATCTTCCTTCTTGAGCCGCTTTCCTGTTTCCTTGTCGATAAGTCTCATAGGGCGTTATGTTCTACTGTAAATTACGGCCCCCCGATCGCCATGAAATATGACCTCCATCATACTTGAAGTATTTTATTATTTTGTTTATTTTTGATTGTAAATCAATCATTCAATATCATGGAACGAAAGCATCCGACAGGTCCTCTCCTGGTCATGGCCATCCTTCTAGCCCTTCCGGGGCTCGCAAACGCCCAAGCCCAAAAGGTGATCAAGGAGAAAGAGGAAAAAGTGGTCGCGTACGAGGACCTTCCCAGGGCGATCCAGGAGAGCTTCGAAAGCTCAGATTATGCAAACGCGGACCAGAAAACGGTCGAGAAACTGCAAACAGCACGACAGGGCACCCTTTACGAACTGGAGGTAAAAATGCAGGGCCAGGAAAGGGCCCGGGAATTGTATTACAAGGAGAACGGCGAACTTTTCAGGTCCCAAAAGGCGGAAACAGAAAGCACCCATCACCACCATAAAGAAGAGGAGAAGGAGGAAGAAGCAGAAGAGGATTGACCCCTCGTCCGGTGGGGGCTATAAAGGGACGATCTACTCCGGGGCCAGTTTCAGGTACTCGTAAACGATGTCCACGGGGATCGCAAAGCTGAGGCCTTCGACATCAGCCCCTTTGATCTTGGCATTGGTGATTCCCACAAGCGTACCGGCTTCGTTCAAAAGCCCCCCGCCGCTATTCCCGGGATTGATACTGACATCCGTCTGCAAATAGGGAATTCGGTTGAATTCGCGTTTACCGGAGATGATCCCTTGCGATACGGTCTGACTGAGACTGATGTTCTCAGGGGTTCCAATGGCTATGGCGCTCTGACCGATCCCGACCTCTTCATCCGGTCCCAATAATTCCAAAGGACGGAGTCCGGAGGTATCGAGCTTTAAGAGGGCGAGGTCGGCGACCTTGCTTCGCCGGACTACACGGCCCCTGGCACTTTTCTGATCGCTGAAAAGGATTTCAGTGGAGTCTTGTTGTCGAACCACATGTTGATTGGTCACGATGTAGCCATCCGAGGAAATGATACAACCGCTCCCGTGACTTTTATCCCTTTTAATGGTCACCATACTCTTTATCTCTCCGCTCATCCCTTTTTCTTCGCCTCGGTCAGTCATATCGCCTCGTTTGAGCGTGATCGTCTCCCAATCCGCACGCTTCTTCTTTTCCTCCCCGAATTCATCCTTTTTGAGCTGCTCTTTGATCTTTTTTTCCTTGAGAAGGGCGATGATCGTGGAATACATGCCGTCCGTGATCACATTATTGGCAAGTTCATCACTGTCGAATGAATCATACCCCGTCATTCCGATCCCCAATCCGGACCTGAACTCCCCCGACGTTTTGGTGTAAGTCTTCGAGAGGAGGGTGTCACCGAAATTGTTCACCACTTGGCAGTTCACCTCGATATCCGTTAACATGTAGCCTTCCTGGGTCACGTAACGGCTATGCATCTTTTCGATCGTCGGCACGATCTTTAAGAGGTTATAATTGTTCAGCGTTAGTTCGTTCTCTGAGGACCTGTCGGGTATTTCGAGGTAGTCCAGACTGTCAAGGATCCTGTTCAGGGAATCGCGGATGACGGTGTTCATTGTGCCGCTAATATCCTCCAACTGGCTCACATCAAAGCTCCTGAAAGGCCTCCTGTTTTCCAGCTTGCGCCGGTTTTTGTAAAAAGAGGCGATGGGATCTTCCTTATCAAGGTCTAAGAAGACATTGCCCACGAAGATCTCTTTCTTCACCTCCTGCCCTCCTTCAGGCAATGTCTGGTCCGGTGGCGATAACTCGAATCCGCTCGGATAGGATTTATCAACGAGTGCCCGGTCATAATAAAAGACCCCCAATCCTCCCAAGACGGTGTATGTAATCTCAGTTGGCGGAAGCCCACCATCGCTAACGGCACCGAGGACACCCAGCGGGAG
>CAYVSK010000147.1:0-2575 GCA_964453635.1 uncultured Weeksellaceae bacterium
GCTCAGACGGATAGCACGGTTCGTGAACCCGAAGTGAAAGAAAAAGGCCCGAAAATCTTCGGGGCCTCGCTTTTCAGGGATGAAGGGCTGAGCTTCCAGCCGGACCTCGACATTCCAACACCACCAGATTATCAGCTTGGTACGGGGGATGAATTGTTGGTGGATATCTGGGGGGCTTCCCAGGCTTCTTACCAGTTGAGGATCAGTCCTGAGGGAACGGTCCGGATCCGCAATCTCGCGCCGGTCTTTCTGAGCGGTCTGAGCGTGGAAGAGGCCACGAAACGCTTGAAGAGCAGGTTATCGCAGATCCATTCAGACCTGGGTAAAACGACCCATGCGGATGTGAACCTCAGCAAGATCCGTAGCATCAGCGTTACTTTGCTCGGTGAAGTGAAACGACCCGGGACCTATACCATCAGCGGTTTCTCCAGGGTCTTCAATGCCTTGTATGCATCCGGCGGACCGACCGATGATGGGACCTTTCGGAACATCAAGGTCATCCGGGATGGGGAGGTCATTTCCCGGCTCGACATTTACAATTTTCTGATCGAGGGTAAGGACGAAGGGAATGTCCGTTTGCAGGACCAGGACCTGATCAAGGTGGAGCCCTATGGATCCCGCGTTCAGGTAACGGGCGAAGTTAAGCGTCCCGGCATTTTTGAGGTCCGGGAGAATGAAAAGCTTTCGGACCTGATCGAGTTCGCCGGAGGTTTCACGGAAGATGCCTATAAAGAGCGGGTCGTGGTCCGGCGGAACACCGATTCGGAGCGGCGGGTGGAAGATATTGAGAAAAGCGATTTCCAAAATTTCAAACCCCGCTCCGGGGACCATTACAAAGTGGGCTCCATTCTCGATCGATTCGAGAATCGCGTGCAGATCAACGGTTCGGTCTACCGGGAAGGCGAATTCGAATGGAAGGAGGGAATGACCGTCCGCGACCTGATCGATAAGGCCGATGGCTTGCGTGGGGACCAGTTCGTATCACGGGCCATCATTTACCGGACGCTTCCGGACCGCACTACAAAGGTCATCCCATTTGACCTGGGGGCGCTCATGGACGGCGACCGAAAGGACATCCCCTTGAAGCCACGGGACGTGGTCAGTATTCCTTCGATCTTCGATCTCCGGGAGGAATATTCCGTACGGATCAATGGGGCTGTTCAGAACGGGGGTCAGTTCGATTATTTCAAGAACATGAGCGTATCGGACCTGATCATGCAGGCAGGGGGTTTGAAGGAAGCCGCTTCCAATTCGACCATTGAAGTGGCCAGAAGGGTCAAGGATAAAGGGAACGGGGAGGTAAAAAAGGTGGCCGAGATCCATCGGATCTCCGTGGATGAAAACCTCGAACTGGGGGAGGAAGGTTTTACCCTTAAGCCTTTTGATCGGGTTTTTGTGAAGCGTTCTCCCGGCTATGAAGAACAGCGCACGGTCAAGATAAAGGGGGAGGTCTTGTATCCGGGAAGCTATGTGATCAAGAGCAAGGATGAACGGCTTTCGGATCTGGTCGAACGGGCTGGTGGAGTGACGGATCAGGCTTATGTTTCAGGGGCTTCACTGGAGAGGAAAGTGGATAAGGAAAAGAAAACACAGCAAAAAGCCTTGAAGGAATTAGAAAAAAGCGACACGCTTGTGGATAAGACGGAAGCAGGGGGAAAGGAAAAAAGGAGTCAGGTGGGGATCGATCTTCGAGCTGTTCTCGATGACCCGGAGAGCGATGAGGATCTTTTCCTGAAGGAAGGGGATGTCTTGCGGATCCCCACAACCTTGCAGACGGTTAGTGTGGATGGGGAGGTGTTGAGTCCCGTGGAAGTCCGTTTTGACGAAAAGCGGAATTTCAAGGATTACATTGAGGCAGCCGGTGGATTTGCAGATCGTGCAAAAAAGAAAAAGGCCTATGTGATCTATGCCAATGGGGAGGTTGCAAGGACCCACAGTTTTCTGGGTATTCGAAATTATCCGAAGGTTCGGCCCGGGGCCCAGGTGATCGTTCCAGAAAAACCCAAGAAACGGAAATTATCAGCGCAGGAGATCATTAGCCTTAGTTCGAGTTTGGCAACGTTGTCGTTGGTGATCGTGAATATTGTGGATATTACGGGGAGGTAGGAAGGAGGAAATGAATAGGAGTTCGTGGAAAGGTACAAAGACGCAATTTTTTGGATTACGGAAGAGTGGCAGGGAATATAAGAATAATTGGGTTTGACACCGATCAGAAAGAAAATACTACAGATTAAAATAATACGATGGATGTAAACCCCGTCTTTGTTTTGGGACTTGCAAGGAATGGTACCACATGGATGGTAAATTCCTTGGCAAGATCAAAAGATATAGTTACTCCGGAACATTGGATACACCATGGTGCCCATGAGCCAAAAATGATTCTTTATCAAAGGTATTGGGGAAAATTTAATTCGACTAATAAGTATATTGAATTTCTGAGTCATTGGTCATTTGATGATATTTTTCTTTTGGCTGATGGAGAGGTTCAAAATTTTAATAAAAGATTGAGGCAGGATTATCTTGAATGCTTTTTTGAATTAATGGATAGATATGCTTTAAATAATAAAGCTAAATA
>CAYVSK010000148.1:0-2525 GCA_964453635.1 uncultured Weeksellaceae bacterium
TCGTACTCGCGGCGTTGAGGGTTTTGGAACGCCATGTGTGGGATTTTGATGGAGCAATTTCGGCCTAAAGAGGTTTGCTTCTACCTTTCAATGAACCACGATCCTTTTTCGATCGATCTCCAATAATGTGGACGTACCAATGTTTTCGGTAATGAAGTTCAGGTGATCGATGATCAACCCGATCAGTTCATTGTTATGGATGTTCCCAGTCCTTAGAAGGATCAACTTCTTTGGTTCCTTTTTCAAAATATGAGTCTCCAGAAAATCCGTGTCTTTTGTGATCACAATACGGTCTTCCTTTAAAGACCGGTCAATTATATCTGAGTCGGAAGTAGCATTTTTGGCGGGAAGATCCAATGTATGGACCGCATCAAACCCATGTTCCCTTAAGTGGTCTGCCAATCTTTTGGGAAGTTGTGCATCCACCAGGAACTTCACGAGGCAAGCTTATGGATCGTTTTGTAGCGGGCCAGTTCGGCAGCATATTCAAGACAAGCGAGGAGATCCTCTCTTTCCAGGTCAGGATGATCTTCTAAGATCTCTCTCATGGTCATTCCAGAGGCCAATAATTCAAGCAAATTCTCCACAGGATACCTCAGGCCCCGAATAGTTGGCTTGCCATGACAAATATTGGGGTCGAAAGTGATTCTTTCAAGAAGTTCTGACATAGTATAGAGTTCAGTGTTTCAAAACAGGTGAATTCCTTTTTCCATTCATGCTAAAATAACGAAGAAGATCGAGAAAAAGTACCAAAAGGTCACGGAAGACCTTCGGGGAAAGAGGAAATTGAGAGAGTGAGAGGTCGGTTTAGATCGATGGAACAGCAAGAGGTCGATCTCTCTTGCTGTTGCTCGACACTGTTCTACGATCCCGACTTCCCCCCGACGGGAGAGGACCGCACCTATACGGTGTACACCGATTCTGCCTACGTGTATTATCAGGGCGAGGACGACTGGAAGCCCCAGTGCTACCGGGTGAGCTACACCTACACCGACGACAGTGCTTACACCTACTACGGCTACGACCCCCACGGCAATGTGAAGTGGCTCGTCCGGGAGCTGCCCGGACTGGGGCGGAAGGACATAAGGTACGAGTACGACCTGATCAGCGGAAAGGTGACCTCCCTCTCCTATCAGATGGGGGCCAAAGACCGCTTCTACCACAAATTCGATTACGACGCCGACGACCGGATCAAGGAGGTGATGACAAGCAAGGACTCGGTCTTCTGGGACCGCGACATGAAGTACTTCTACTACGACCACGGGCCTTTGGCCCGGGTCGAGCTGGGCCACGACAAGGTCCAGGGCCTCGACCGGGCCTATACCATCCAGGGGTGGCTGAAGGGAAAGAACGCCAGCACCCTCGATCCCGAGCGCGACATCGGGGATGACGGGGCTGGTTTCCTCGGGGTGGCCGAGAACATCAACAACCGGGTGGCCCGCGACGAGGCCGCCAACATCGGCAAGATCGAATGGACGGCCCGGGGGAAGGTCTCCAAAGTGATCCGGGAGGGCACGGATGACAACCCCGCCCCCGAACTGGAGTTCCGGTACGGCCCCCTCGGCAACCGGACGGTCAAGATCGTCAAGCCGCGGAAGGACAACGGGGCCGTCGAGGCCCAGCCCAATTGGACCTACACGTATTACGTACGGGACGCTCAGGGCCAGGTGCTGGCGACCTACGAGCGGAACTTCGAGGATCTGACGGGCGATGATGCTACAGAGGACTACCAGGAGAATTTTTACCTTAGCGAGATGATGCTCTACGGTCAGGACCGAAGTGGGGTTTATAAGGTTGAGGACCTGGGAAAGATCGCCCTAAGGGAGTTCGATGCGGACCTCAGCAGTGAGGACCCCCCGACCTTCGAGAACATCACCAACCGCACTACGGTGGTCAGAGAGCCGGCCGGGCCTTTTGTTCCCCACAAGAAGCGCCGGCGTCGTTTCGAGCTCACCGATCACCGGAACAATGTAATGGCCACGGTCACCGACGTGAAGATCCCCAAGGAGGACGACCTCTTCGAGGGCGCCGATCACTACGAGGCGGAGATGACCACCACCCGGGCGTATTACCCCTTCGGGGCCCTCATGCCGGGGAGGAACGTCAATCCTTCCGAGCATCGCTATGGGTTCCAGGGGCAGGAATCCGACAACGAACTTAAAGGGGTGGGGAATTCCTACGCTTTCAAGGCAAGGATGCATGATCCGAGGGTGGGAAGGTTTCTTTCAATAGATCCATTGGCTAAAAAGTTCCCCGGGAAAAGCACCTATTCATTTTCTCATAATCGGATCATAGATGCCAGGGAAATAGAAGGCAAGGAAAATGACAAGGAAAGGGAACGGACTTCTACGGGTACTGTCACCTCGGAAGTGGATGAAGCGAGGTCCAAAGAGTTTGCAGGAACAAAGGAAAAGGCCAAAAAGGATGAGGAACTTAGAAAAGCAGAAAAGGAACAGGCGAAATTTGAAAAAGAAAATTTCGGGGGGGGATTGCCCGATAAATTGGCCAGTCGTCCTGCTCCTACC
>CAYVSK010000149.1:0-2195 GCA_964453635.1 uncultured Weeksellaceae bacterium
AAGGACCGGGATCAGCAAATGCTCAACGGACTGTATTACGGCGTCATGCTGATCGTCTTCCTGATCTTTGCTTTTTTCTACCAGGTCCTCCGGGAGCCCTCATTCCTCTTCTACGTGCTATACGTCCTGTCGATCGGCTTGCTCCAATTCGGTCTCGATGGCTACGCCCACCAGCTCATCGCGACAGAAAGCACGTGGTTCGCCGACCGCTCGGTCCTGACCACCGCTTGCTTAACGGTCTTTTTCGTCTATTTGTACACCCGGCACTACCTCCAGACCCGGGAGCGCTCCCCCCGCCTCGATAATATATTCCGCCTTTTGATCGGCATCGCCGGCCTCAGCGTTCTGGCCACCCTGACCCAGGGGCCGCTTTACGTCATGGCCTACCCTTTCATCAACGCTTTTTCCCTCCTTACGAGCCTGATCATTCTTGCATCCATTTTCTTCCTTCGACAAAAGGGTTATTCGGTACCGATCACTTTCACCCTGGCTTTCGTTTTCCTCATGAGCGGGGCCATCCTCTTTCTCTTGGGGAACACCGGTCTGCTCCCCAACAACTTCCTCCTTCGGAACGGCTTGAAGTTCGGGACCAGTGCCGAGGTCCTCTTCCTCTCCCTTACCATGGCCCTCAAATATCGGGAACTCCAAGGCGAAAAAGAAAAGGCACAGACCGAGGCCCTGCATCAATTGGAAGAGAAAAAGGCGCTGGTGGATCAACACAACGTTCAATTGGAGGAAAAAGTGGATGAAAGGACCCGGGACCTGAACCGCGAAAAGGAGAAGCTCGCGGAGCTCAACCAGGAGATCATGAGCAGCATCCGCTACGCCCAAAGGATCCAGAACACCATCCTGCCGTCCGATAAAAGTATTCGAAAACAGCTTCCCGATTCATTCGTCTTGCTCAAACCCAGGGATCACGTAAGCGGAGATTTTTACTGGATAACACAGGATCCTCAGGAGCTGAGTTGCGTTTATGTCGCGGCGGTTGACTGTACCGGTCACGGGGTCCCCGGAGCCCTGCTCAGCTTAATGGGAAATGACATTCTCAACAGGAGCCTCAAGGAAGTGAGTTCGGGATCGGCAGCGGATATTCTGGACCATCTGGACCAGAACATCGTCGATCTCTTTTCGAGCAGATCGGGTGAAATAGAGGTCAAGGACGGCATGGACCTCGCTCTCTGTCGCGTGAACCTCAAAGAAAGGACCCTTTCCTTCGCCGGGGCCAACAATCCCCTTTATATCATACGAGCGGGAGAACTCCACGAGCTTAAAGGGGACAAAGCCTCCATCGGCCGTTCAATAGGTCGCGAACCCGGTGGTTTCACGACCCGATCCTTTTCCCTTCAAAAAGGGGATGCCCTATACATGTTCTCCGACGGTTATGCCGACCAATTCGGTGGAGAATGGGGGAAAAAGTTCAAGTACAAACGCTTCAAGGAAACGCTCCTTTCCATTCAGTCCTATTCCATGGAGCAGCAGAAAAGGTATCTGGAAGATACCATCGAGACCTGGCAAGGCGAGCTCGAGCAGGTCGACGACATCCTCGTGATCGGCTTCCGGATCCCCTGATCCCGTCGTGGTTTTCAAAAAAGGATCGTTAAAAACTTGTGGAGATCTTGTGTATATTTTGTTAAAAACTATATACCTTTATTTAAAATCCTTATCAATCCATGCGTGCAGCGACACTATTTATCATTTTTCCGGCCATCATGCTTTTACAGGGGTGTGCCTCCTCAAAAAAAGCAGGAGAAAAGACTCCTGGAGAAAACACTTTGCTCCGGAAATATGCCAAAAGAATGGACGTTCCTGTGGAAAAACTCGGGAATAAGACCCTTTACCGATTCGTCGAGGAATGGCGGGGAACGGATTACGAATACGGCGGCCAAAGCAAGGACGGGGTGGATTGTTCGGGGCTCGCGAATCGGCTTTACGACCGGGTCTACCGAACAGACCTCCCCAGGACCACCGATGATATCCACAGGATGGCCGAACCCGTGGAGAAGAAAAGCCAATTAAGGGAAGGGGACCTGGTCTTTTTCCGGGTCCAGAACAAGAACAAAGTATCCCACCTCGGTATTTATCTCCGGAACGGGCGTTTCGTCCACGCCAGCAGTTCCACGGGGGTCGTGATCAGCAAGCTCCGAAACCCCTATTACCGGAAGCATTTTGCGGAAGGCGGGCGCTTGAAATTGTTG
>CAYVSK010000150.1:0-904 GCA_964453635.1 uncultured Weeksellaceae bacterium
GCCCGGAAAGGATGTTGTCCTTCTGCGTTCGATGCCTAACTTGCACGTTCATGATGCGGCGAACCCAATACATGTTCTATATTGTTCCCTTCTTTCTGATGCCCCTATTGGGGTGTGCTCAGGAAACGGAAGGGGACAGGTCCGGAACCACCAATGATACCGAAATGGCACAGGAAAAAGTTCAAAAGACCGAGGCTGAATGGCGGCAGGAACTCAGTGAAGAGGAGTTCAAGATCCTGCGAAAGGCCGGGACCGAGCCGGCTCATACCGGTAAGTACAACGATTTTGACAAGGAGGGCACTTTCTTGTGTGCGGCTTGTGGGAACGAGCTTTTCCATTCCTCGACCAAGTTCAAGTCCGGTACCGGCTGGCCGAGCTTTTACCAGCCCGTAGGAGACGCCCATATCCAAAAAGAACCGGATCACAGTGCCGGAATGGTCCGGACCGAAGTGGAGTGTGCCCGTTGTGGGGGGCATTTGGGGCACGTTTTTGATGACGGGCCCGACCCCACCGGCAAGCGGTACTGCATCAATTCCGCGGCCCTGGATTTTGAGGGGGAGAAAAAAGGGGGGAAATAAGTTTTCCGTGGGGCTTTTTCGATAGAGTAGTAGCCCATCGATGCACTCTTAAGTCATATCGGTCGGACGCTGAAAGGACCTCTGCCCGGTTGGGACGCTCACCGGGAAATGCTATCCGATGCGGGCCGGAACAATGCTGCTGCCCGGCAAAGAAAGCCACCCAAAGGGACCGAGGTAAAGGATAGTGCGGTCTTGTTGGCCTTGTATCCCGTTGCGGGTGTGCCCCATACGGTTTTTATGTTGCGTCCCGACTATGGCGGTGTACACGGGAACCAGATCGGCCTTCCGGGTGGGGCCTGGGAGCATAGTGATGCTTCGTTACAGGC
>CAYVSK010000150.1:914-2043 GCA_964453635.1 uncultured Weeksellaceae bacterium
CTGCCCTCCGGGAGGCTGAAGAGGAACTCGGAATGCCCCCGGCAGATGTGAGGCTTCTTGGTCAGTTGAGCCCGGTCTATATCCCGCCGAGCCGGAACCTCGTTCGGCCCTTTGTGGGGCATCTCCCCGCAAGGCCCGATCTCGTGCCTGACCCTGAGGAAGTGGGCAAATTGATCGAAACACCTTTGAATGACCTTCTTCACCCAGACTCCCTGGATGAGCGAAAGGTCTATATCCATATGCTCGGGGGCGAGTGCCAGGTCCCTTGCTTCGTGATTGATGACCATGTGATTTGGGGGGCGACCGCGATGATCCTGGCGGAATTCAGACGGGTCGTTCAGGGAACCGGGGGGCTTTCCTACTGATCCCCCTTTTTTCATCGTCATTCCGGTTGTCTTCGTCGCTCATAGGGCCATTCTATTTCCGGGTTTGATGCAAAGGAAGCGAATAATGGGAAATAGCAAAGGGAGATCAGGAGGGATCGGCCTATTTTGGACGTTGTGTTATTCCCCCTGCTTAAAAACGGGTTCCTGGACCACGTAGATGGCCTCGTAATTTCCTTCTTTCGTCTCTTTTACCTTGGCCGTGACCGTCGGGTTCTTCGCGACGTCGGAGAAACTTCCCCCACCGTGTTCCCAGCTTTTTTTCTTTAGAATATCACCGGATGGGGCGCCGGTCTTCTCGTATTCGCCCGGCACCTCTTCGTCCGTTAACTGAACAAGCCGTTTAAAATAGGCGATCGCCTGGTCCTTCTTCCCTTCACATTCGTAAACGCCTTCGTAGCGTAAGATGTCGTTCTCGTCCTTTTCCACCTTGTTTCGGTCGGTGCCCGGGATCGTGACGGTAGGGCCCGTTTCCCCCCGGATCCCTTCAAAATTCTTCTCACTGGCTTTGAAAAGTTTGCCAAAAGCTTCCCGGAAAGCTTCTTTGGAGATGTCTCCATTGCTCGTGAAGGAAAGTGCGATGAAAGCGAGCGTTGCCAGACAGCATGTGCGTATCATAGGGATTCTTTTTTAGGGGATGTTCCGTACCTCTCCGAGCTTTAAAGCTACAAAAAACGTTCTGAAAAAGGGTTAGGCCTGTTCTGAACAGGCAGCCTTCAGGGCTTCCCACGCCCCGGGCTCAAACC
>CAYVSK010000151.1:0-1765 GCA_964453635.1 uncultured Weeksellaceae bacterium
CAGGGCCATTACCAGGAAAGGGATAAGAAGACTTTTAAGGATCCCGGTCGGATCACCCGGGCATAAAGCGAATCTACCGCGTTTCATAATAAGAGGTTTTGACCGATAGGAGGGGAGAAAAAGCCACGGGGATGCGATGACCCTCTTCTAAAAGTCGGCCTTTTCGTTCACGGAACATTGATTAACAATGCCTTTACCCTTTATATTTCTCAAATCTACAATTTTTTCATGATCACACATATACACTTGTATATCAAATAAAGGAGGGCTAAATGCGCATAAAGAATGGAGCGCGACCACAGGTAATGCGAGGAAAGCGACGAAGTATCGGTTCCCCTGTTTTGAATCGGGTCCTTATCCGGTCCGGGGAAACCGTTTATTTTCAGTCAATAATAGGTAGGTGTCAGGCCCCGGGCCAAAAAATTGTCCCCTGCAAGACATCATTTTCCCATCGTCCCTTTTAAATTCCCATTGCTTCAATAGCGGTCATGAAGATCAAAACCCGGATCATCGTACTTGCGACCCTGTTACCCTTGCTTGCCGGGGGGATCGGGGTGATCTCTTTCCTGAACCTGAAGGAAAGGCAGGAAGAGATCGGGATGATCACCCAAGGGCAGCAAGAATCCCTTCAGGAGCTGAAACGGATATCCGACCTTCACGAACGGCATACCCGTCTTTTCAAAAAGACCATAGCAAAAGCCGAAAGATCAGGGAATGGAGGCCATCCCTCCATTAAGGAGGTGAAGGGGCAATACAAGAACACCTGCCAGCGCGTTGATGAACTCATTGAGGATCACCAGGTCCATTATCGCCGATTGAGCGAAAGCACCACCCTTTTATCGAAAGCGGACATCCAAACCCTCAAAGAGGGCATCGAAGAATTGGGTGCTGGTCATGACCAATGTGAACCGATCGCGAAAAGGGTCTTTGAATTCATCGAAGCGGGGGATATGCAGAAGGCGAGCAAAAAGGCAAGGGAATTCCTCGCCAATGAGGCCTCTATACGGCGACAGTTGTTGGACCTTTTCCACATTCAAAGCCAATTGGAAGAAAAAGCCCTGCAAAAGGTGAGGGAAGAAGGGGACAAAGCTTCCACCACCATGGCCTGGATCACGGCGGGCTTTGTCCTTTTCGGAGGCATAGCCGGGCTTTGGATCGCGGGGAAGGTGGCCCTGTCCCTTCGGAGGGCGTCCCGGATCGCACGGCGGATCCGGGAGGGGGAACGATCCATCGATTTCCCGGAGCTTCCGAAGGATGAGACCCGGGACCTGATCCTCAGTATGAAAAAGATGCTGGTGGCGCTGCGGAACTCCGAAAGGGCCAACGAACAACTCAACCGGACCCTCGAGCAAAAGGTGGAACGGAAGACCCAAGCGCTGACGCAATACAACAAAAGGTTGAATCTGGTGGCTGATAACATCGCCGAGGTGATCTACCTGATCTCTTATGCTCCCAAGGGGGTGGAACTGGTGTACGTCAATGACCGGGTCAGGGATCTGCTGGGCTATTCGCCTGAAGAATTCGAGAAGATCAAGGAAGATCCCCTCGAACTCATCCATCCGGACGATCGCCACGCGTACGAGAAAACGCTCGATGCATTGAAAGGAGCAGATGGAAAGGTTTGTGTGACCTATCGGTTCAGAGAAGGAGAAAATGGCCAATATCAGTGGGTGGAAGAGACCCTGGTGCCCAGACGGAACGGGTCCGGACAACTGACCGGGGTTTTCGGGGTGATCCGGGAGACCACTCAGCAAAAAGAGATGGA
>CAYVSK010000152.1:0-1641 GCA_964453635.1 uncultured Weeksellaceae bacterium
ATCCCCTCGAAATATTCCATTGTTGGTCCAATCCCCGTATATCCTGAACAAACCGTCTCCCTGGGTCACGGCGGTGGAATCGGCATTGGTATAGCCTGCATCAGCGGGATCTCCGGCAGTGGTGAGGATGGTGCCGTGATTCGTGATGGTGCCACTATCGCTGGCCGTTGCCTGATTGCTGACCGCTCCCTGGACATAGACAGTGACCCCCGAAGTGGTGGTAATCCGGGCCCCTTCGTTCTTGACCGTTACCGTCTGAGCGTTCGTCAGGGATACTCCGGCCATTAAATAAAAGGCCAAAAGAATGGGATAAACCCCAAAGGAGAACGCAAAACCTTGCTTTCCCCGATCTGAAGAATGGATCATATCAATTGTCCTCATTCCTTTGATCTTCGGCGTCCCTTTTCTCTTTTTCCTCTTCACCTTTCCCCTTTCCCCGCTCGGTTCTTACGCGGACCGTATCCACCTTTTTTCCGAAAACGACCTTTTCTTCGGGGCGTTTCCGCTCTTTTTTCACCGCTTTCTGCTTCCTTTTGACCTCTACCTTCTTGCCAAAGGTCAGTTCATCCTTTTCCTTTTGAGGCCGTTCACCTCTTTGCTTGGTCTCCACTTTTTTACCAAAGTGGATCGTTTCCGGTCGAGCATTTCTATGGTCCCCCGCTCCTTCCTCCTCGTTCTTTTTCTGGGAATGCGCAGTAAAAACGAGGAAGACAGCAAAAGATATGGATAGAATGAAGCTTTTCATGTCATTTTCTTTTGTCCACTCTCAATCAATGATCGTCATGGCCCGATGTTGCGCACTGGGATCACTGGAAGGCAGGTTATTAAGATCTCGAGCACCACCCCCAGCACTATCGTATTTCCACTGGACCTTGATCGTTGTTGAATTACCGGCCGTTACGGGCACAGGATAGAGGAAGGAAGTGCTCCATCCATTGGTGGTCTCCACGGTCCCGAACTGATCGGTATCGATGATACCCACACTAAAGCCGGAGGCCGCAATGGATGTTCCGTCCCTTACAATACGGACCCTCGCCAAATTGGCAGCGGATGAAGTACCCGAGTAACTTCCCGCACAAGAGACCTGAACGAAGACCGTGGAATGCTGCGGGGTGAACGTAATGCTCATGCCCCCCATATCCTGCCAACTGTTCGAGGAGATGGAAATATCACTGGTAGGAGCGACCGATTGAAAATTGGCCCCATACCCATCGGGGTTGATACCGCTCAGGTCCTGGGTCAGCGTACCCCCATTGTCCGAAATGGACAAGGTGTTGCCGCTCAGGGAAAGGCTCTTATTGAACTCATTGGTGGAATCCATGTCGAATTGTCTCCAAGCCGCCCCGTCCCAGAGCCAATAAGAATCCGAAATGGTATCGTAGACGGTCATCCCTTCCTCGCTATTCCCCATGTTGCTACCAAGGTCCGTGCGGTCGGTGGTGGACATGCGCGGGATCAAAAGCCCCTTGGCCGTATCCTTGACATCCAGAATGGAATAGGGATTCGGCACATCGCCGTCGGTATTAATGGAAACACTCTGTCCCTGCAACTCCATAAGGCCGGCCAGGAAAGTGAAAGCAAGGAGGAGGAAAGTTGCTTTGAGCTTTATCGGAAGCATATCAAGGGGGATTTTTTTATTTA